>JBALVT010000196.1:0-7798 GCA_036961345.1 Halioglobus sp. | reverse complement strand
CCAGAGGCGGATTGCTTCGCGACTGACAGTGATGCCGCGTTCAGCCAGGAGATCTTCTATATCTCGATGGCTGTTACCACGCGCCTGAGATTGAATCGATAGTAGAGCCAGACTACGTACGAAATGATATCGGGTGGGGGGCGCCTAGCCGGAATCTGTGTCGCTTATATGTATTCATCCGTCGATTCTATCAATTTCTGCGGCTTAACTTGTCAGTACCCAAGCGAGTGGCTGCGAAAAGTATTGCAGCTATTCCAGCTGAGGCCATTCCTTTTTTAGGCGTTGCCATGCTGATTGCTGATACTGGGTATGAGCTCTACGCAGCCTGCGAGACCATGCAGGACCTAGATGAGCTGTATTCAGAATTGGGGATCACGAAGCAGGCTCCTGACGATGCTATCCACACTGCATGCAATCCCGAATTACCCGATGCGGGCGAGGTTTGGGAGGGGGTTGTTGACAAAAGTGGCGAGTGGCTGGATCAAGCGAGAGAGGCTATATAGGTGAAACCAATGCTACTGCCACCTCGCCATCTTGATCAACAGCACGCCACAGATAATGCTGCTTGCCGTTGATCTGAATGGTCCGGCACACCGGCGAAAACTTCATCGATGAAGAATGTATTGCCGAAGCCTCGGTGCTTTCGCTTCAAGCGGCGGGTATAAATGGCTCCAAACTTGATACACCACAATCGGATAGCCTCTCGGCTGACGGTGATGCCTCGCTCGGCTAGGAGGTCTTCAATATCGCGATGACTGTTACCACGCGCCTCAGCTTGAATCGGTAGTAAAGCCAGACGGCGTAGAAAATGATATCGGGTGGGGGGCGCCCAGCTGGAACCTGTGACGCTTATATGTATTCATCACCAGATTGTCCGGCAACGGCCGTTAACTTGCCAATACCCTCCCGACGCATACCCTGGGACAAATTTGCTTCAGGCGTTTCTATTAGCAAATGATAGTGATTGCTCATCAAGCAATAGCTGTGACACTCCCAATTAAATCGCTCGTAAACTTGATCCAAAACACCAAGAAACATTTCCCTATCACTATCATCGAGAAATATATCTTCACGCCCGTCACCTCTTGAAGTGACGTGATATAACGCACCGGAAAACTCTATTCGTAGTGGCCTTGCCATAGTCTCATCCTTGATACTAATTAGATTATAAAGCTGAAAGGCTAACGAATTTTCAACAAATAATGAATCTTTCGACGAAATTCACCATTCAAGACCTGACCCCAAGTTCCGCTCCGCAAAGACCCCAAGTTCCGCTCTTTTATAACTCAACATTTACCAGTCCAAACCACCATTGCGGGTTCGCAAGCTCGGTGGTAACTGTGAATCACCTGTTAGATATATATCTATCGAACGGGCAACGTCGCGCCCTTCCCCGATAGCACAGACCACGATCGACTGGCCCGTGTTGGCATCCCCGGCGGCAAAAATACCGGCCAGGTTGGTTTGCATGTGGGTATTGATCTGGATTGTGCCTTTTTCACTTATTTTAACGTTATCGCCCAGGAACGGGCTGGCTTCAGCACCTGAGAAACCGATGGCAATCAGTACGAGATCTGCCAGAATGTCGACTCGTTCGCCAACCGTTTTGTCCAGTCGTTTATGCTTCGATGAATAACGCCAAGTTACATTCTGGCCATGTATCGCACAAACCCGACCATCACTATCCGCCTTAAACTCAAGTGCCTCGAATCCGTAGATATCGGTGCTGCCTTCATGCTGAGCATAGGTCCGCTCGAAAGTAATCGGCGACTCCGGCCAGGGATTTTCTGCAGGCCTCTCAAGAGGCCGTTTGGTATTAATATCGATTTGTATGACATTATCAGCGCCTTGTCGTATGGCGGTAGCAACGCAATCTGCGCCGGTATCACCGCCGCCCAAGACCAATACCTGCCGACCCTTGGCATCAATTTTTTTGACCGTATTGGTGTTTCCGGCTTGATGGCGGTTTTCCTGGATGAGGTAAGGCAAGCCAAATTCGACGCCGTCAAAATCACGCCCGGGAATGACAATATCCCGCGGTGTCTGCCCGCCGATTGCCAGGCAGACTGCATCAAAATTTTCACCTAATTCGCTTAATGGCAAGTCGGAGCCAATTTCTGTATTTATTTCAAACTTGATGCCTTCAGCCGCCAGTTGTTTTACCCGACGTTGAACCTGATATTTGGCAAACTTAAAATCTGGGATACCATACGTCATCAGTCCCCCAATGGTATCGTCTCTTTCAAATACCGTAACATTGTGTCCAACGCGGTTAAGCTGCTGTGCCGCCGCGAGGCCACAAGGCCCACTACCCACTATTGCCACCTGATATGGGGTTCGTCTTAACGGCGGTTCGGGCACAATCCAGCCATTGTCCCAACCGGTATCCACAATAGATCTCTCTATGCTTTTGATGGTGACAGCCTCATCGTTGATGGCAAGTGTACACGCAGGCTCACAAGGCGCCGGGCAGGTATAACCGGTAAACTCAGGAAAATTGTTAGTGGCATGTAATCGATAAAGCGCTTCGCGCCAGTTGTCACGACTGACCAGATGATTCCAGTCCGGTATTAAGTTACCCAACGGGCAACCGCTCATACAGGTGGGTATGCCGCAATCCATACAACGTTCGCCCTGATTTTTCATGATATGAGGTTGCCAGGTCTCCTGGTAAATCTCATTAAAATCCTTAATCCGTATTCCCGGTTCGCGATATCCAATCGCTTGTCTTGAAAAACGTAGATACCCATCAGGGCGCCGATTGCTCATGTTAACTGCCACCGAATTGAGTAGCGCTGGGCTTAAAATCACCAATTGGACTTGGCGGCTTGCAACGCAAGTCCCGACCTTCTACCAGCGCTTTCTGAATCACCTTTTCATACATCACAGGTACAACTCGAGTGAACCTCCCAGCGTACTCATCCCAATGCTTAAGCAATTCAGCCGCTTTGGTGCTGTGGGTCGCGGCAAAATGTTTCTCCAGCAATGAGTGAACAAGATGCTTGTCTCTATCACCGGTCAGACGATCCAATCGCACACTCTCGTTATTGGTCTTGATCGGGAAATCACCACTTTCATCCAATACATAGGCTTCTCCGCCACTCATACCGGCTGCAAAATTTTTGCCAGTATTACCGAGAACCACCACCACCCCGCCTGTCATATATTCGCACCCATGATCACCAATGCCTTCAACGACGCTATACGCACCTGAATTCCTGACCGCAAATCGTTCCCCAGCCTGACCGTTGATATATAGCTCACCGCCTGTCGCACCATATAAGGTTACATTGCCGATAATAATGGTCGCTTCAGGGGAATATTGAACATCCTCGGGCGGACATATACTGATGATGCCGCCGGACAAACTTTTTCCCACATAATCATTAGCATCGCCGGTGAGTTGTAATGTAATGCCTGACGCAAGAAAAGCACCAAAACTCTGCCCCGCATGTCCATCGCAATAAATGTGAATTGAATTATCGGGCAACTTCGTACCCTGCTTCAGACGAGTAACGTGGTGACTGATCAACGCGCCAAACGTCCGATCTCTATTGGTAATTTTCATCTTCAGGCAAAGCGGATTTGTCGGTAGACTAGCCGGATCGATACGAGCAAGAATCGTATGTTCGATCTGTTCATCGATACCATGATCCTGGTAGCGAACGCGATAGGGTTCATCACCGGAAACAGGGCGATAGAGTATGCGCGACAGGTCCAACGGACATCGCGGCCCAGGCGTTAACTTGTCGACGCGCCCGATCATTTCATCCATGGTGCGAAAGCCTAGCAACGCCATATGTTCTCGTACGTCTGCTGCAACAAAACGCAAATAGTTCACAATATGGTCGGCATCACCATTAAAACGCGCACGTAACCGAGGGTCTTGCGTGGCAATGCCAACAGTGCAGGTATTGCAATGGCACTTGCGCAACATAATACAACCCAGTGCAACAAGGGGCGCGGTACCGAAGCCGAATTCTTCTGCACCCAACAACGCCGCAATCACTACATCCCGACCTGTTTTCAATCCACCATCAACCCGCAAGCGGATACGTGAACGAAGCTGGTTGGCGAGCAGAATTTGCTGCGTTTCTGCAAGGCCAAGCTCCCAGGGTAAACCTGCGGATTTGATTGAAGTCATAATGGACGCGCCGGTCCCTCCCGAACCACCACTAATGAGAATTGAGTCGGCACGCGCCTTGGCGACACCGGCGGCAATAGTACCGACCCCTGCCCTTGCTACCAGTTTGACATGGATCTCTGCACGAGGATTAGCACATTTGAGATCAAAAATTAATTGCGCCAGATCCTCGATAGAATAAATGTCGTGATGTGGTGGTGGTGAGATGAGACCAACGCCGGGGGTTGAATAGCGAACTTCTGCAATACCGATGTCAACTTTATTACCCGGCAGTTCACCGCCTTCTCCCGGCTTGGATCCTTGCGCCATTTTGATTTCTATCTGTGTGGCGGCTGTCAGATAATCGATGTTCACGCCAAAGCGACCACTGGCAATCTGTTTCATACTGCAGGAGCGCGAGGTATTGAAGCGGTCTGCCTGTTCACCGCCTTCTCCTGTGCCGGACATCGCACCGATTTGGTTCATCGCCACTGCCAGGGCTTCATGAGCTTCAAGGCTTAACGCCCCAAAAGACATGGAACCGGTCGCAAACCGGGTGAGTATTTTGCTTACGGGTTCAACCTCATCCAGACTGATTTGCTCACGTTGCGGGGCGTGAAAATCCATGAGGCTACGAATCGAATGACCGGCGCGATCCATTTTTCTGATCGCGTCAACAAAGGCGCTGTAAGCACTGCTATCGTTGCTCCGGGCCGCCTGCTGAAGTTTGGCGATGGTGTAGGGATTCCAGTGATGTTGTTCCCCGTCCCGCCGCCAGGAAAAATCCCCACCCCAGGGAAGCGGCAATTTGGCGATGACATTAGGTAGAAAAGATTCTTTATGCAAATGCCGTAACCGCTGCTCCAAGGTTACTAGACCGATGCCCGGCAAGTGTAGTGGCGTGCCTGGAAAATATTGCTCAACCAGCGATTGACTCAGTCCGACCACCTCGAATATTTGCGCCCCTTTATAACCCTGCAAGGTGGAAATGCCCATTTTCGACATGACCTTGAGCAGACCACCTTTGATTGCGTTGCAATAATATTTATGTGCCTGCCCCAGTTTTACTTCTACCTCATTGCGTTTAACCATCTGATCCAGGGTCTGAAATGCCAGCCAGGGATGTACCGCATCCGCCCCGTAACCGATAAGCGTGCAGAAATGATGAACTGTATGCGCGTCAGCCACATCCATCACAATACCGCACCGGGTTCGTTTGCCCTCACGAATCAATGTGTGGTGAACAGCACCAATAGCTAACAAACTGGGGATAGGCAATCGTTCTGCCGCGACCTTGCGGTCTGATATCACCAATATCTCTATATGCGAATCAATGGCTTTAACCGCCTGCTCACAGAGCTTTTCGATACCTTGCTCGAGGGAGTCAGAATGAATAAACGTGGCATCCAATTCCTGCGCGCGAATATGCCTTTCGTCAATATTCTTTAAAGCCTCGAGTTCCCATTCCGTTAATATGGGTGATTCCAACAGTACCTGACGACAGTGATCCGGGGTGCTTGACAATATGTTTCGTTGTCGGCCTATATGGGAACGTAAGCTGGTGACCAACGTCTCACGCAGGAAATCCAATGGCGGATTGGAAACTTGGGCAAATAACTGGAGAAAGAAATTGGCAAGCACTTTCGGTTGCCTGGATATCGCGACAAGCGGCACATCATCACCCATAGACCCAAGTGGGTCCTTGCCCTGCTCCGCCATCGGTGCCATAAGGTATTCCAGTGATTCCTGGGTATACCCGAATAACTGGCGATATCGACGCAAATGATCGTGGAAATGAGCATGATCCGTCGCCGCTGCCATGACCGGGGTGGGCGGAAATGCAGGCAAACGTAAGCGGTGACTTTTGAGCCAATTGCCATACTTCGCGTCGGCAAGGTCGTGCAGCACGATGTCTTCATCAAAAACCCTGCCGGTCTTTGAGTCAACAACCAGTAATTGCCCTGGTTTCAACCGGCCTTTTTTCTTGATCGAACTTTCATCAAGGTCAAGCACCCCCGCTTCACTTGCCATCACAAAACGATCATCTTCAGTCACACAGTACCGACAGGGGCGAAATCCGTTTCTGTCTGATATTGCGGCAATATGACGACCATCAGTTGCAACCACCAGGGCTGGGCCATCCCAAGGTTCCATGATGGTAGAGTGATAATCGTAGTAGTCCTTTTTTGTCTGGGGCATGAGAGGATCATTTTCCCAGGCTTCAGGAATCATCATCCTGAGTGCAGCCGGCAAGGTACGTCCGGCGATGAGCAATAGTTCGAGTACATTGTCAAACTTGGCAGTATCGGACCCATCGGGTATCACCACCGGTTTTACCAAGTCCACATCAGCTTCGAATAACGGAGACGCAAGGTCGGCTTGCCGAGCGCGCATCCAGTTTTCATTTCCGCGCAAGGTATTGAACTCGCCATTGTGAACCACGCGACGACAAGGATGTGCCAGGTGCCATTCGCCTAAGGTATTGGTTGAGAAACGGGAATGCACCATGGCAAAGATAGAAGTGACACGTTCATCAGATAAGTCGAGATAATAATGCTTAAGTTGTTCGCACGTGAGCATGCCTTTATAAACGATGGTTTCGATGTCGAGTGAACAGATGTAAAAATCATTCAGGCTTGCACCGAGCCGCGATCTCGCGCGAAACTCGATAATACGCCGCAGTAGATACAGCTTGCTTTCAAACAACGGCAACGCCGAGGGCATCACCGGACGAATAAAAAACTGCATGATATAAGGTTGGCTTTCGCATGCTGTTTTGCCCAAGTCACAGTTTACCGTTGGCACATGGCGCCAAGAGACGATCTCGAAATGCCGTTCTACTGCAGTGCGCTCGATGAGCTTGATAAACGCGCCTCGCATCACCTCGTCTTGGGAGAAAAAAACCTGACCTACAGCATAATCGCGCGGGTCTCCGATCTCCGGGCACTGCGAACGAAAAAAGAGGTGGGGTTTTTGTAAAAGAATGCCGGCTCCGTCACCCGTACCTTGCTCTGCACCACGAGCACCGCGGTGATCGAGGTTAGCGAGCAATTCAAGTGCATCTTTTATGACCCCATGATTGGGCCTGCCAGCCAGGTCGACCAAAAGGCCAACACCACATGCAGCCTGATCCTGCTTTGGGTTACCAAGCCCGCCCCAGGGCGGGTTTTCTCGCGCTTTAGAAGTTTTGTCTGCCATGAACTAACTCATCCGGATGACACCGAGTACAATTTGCTTACTATTAGCATAGCAACAAAGCAAAAATGTCCCACTTTCCAGATATTAAATGTGCAGGTGTCGGGGGGAGGTGTATTTTTGTTGATAGCTAGTGCAGGGTTAGGCGCTTCGGGAGACATTCTAATCTGGCATCCCAGTCACTATCATTTAGAGTATCGCTGCGTAGATCAATCCGAATGGTTCTGACAAGTTAACTTCCACTGATCTGAGAAAACAGCTTATTTCCCGGCTATCCAGGTGCCGGGTTCTGGCAAGTTAACGTCATTGAACCTAAAAACTAAAGCTCCTAACCTCAGGCACGGCTCTGTCGCAAAATCGGCACTGCTGACTTAACAAGGCCTCTTTTCATTGGGAAGGAATCCGAGTTTACAGAGTTCAATCAGCAGGGACGTCACTGAAAAACCGCCTGGCATGGATTCCTGCGTGCCCCTGTGCGGG
>JBALVT010000195.1:0-8030 GCA_036961345.1 Halioglobus sp. | reverse complement strand
CCACTAGCCAATCTTACTCGCTGGGCTATACTTTAAATGCAGTTATCGGTAAGGGAATCCGTGGATGAAAAACCATGAATGATCCACTATTTAAGGTCCGAATGATGCGTTCGATCAATGCAATGTCTATGAAAGACATGCGTGAAGAACTGTATCGTGCATTTGCCCGTGAGCGCCAAGTCAGGCATGAACTTATTCTTCTTTCGATGCAGATTGAGGATATGCAGGAACTGCTTGATCTGGCTCATCAGACCGTCCCGATTGACACACCGCTACACAGAGAAATCAGGGATTATCTGTCTCAGGTACCGCCAGAGATTCAATCCATAAAACTCGCGAACCATATGAATTAGGCTCATTGCTTCTAGGTGAGTTTGAAACCGGGCCAGATTCCGCCGGTTATCCTGCAATCAAGGGTGTCCAATAGAATATGGATGCAAAGGCCAATGCCTACGATGCGCGTTTTTGGATGTAACAGCGCCAGGCCATAAAGCGCAATTGGCCCTACGGTGTGTAAGGGGTGAAAATGAATACTGCATCGATCCGCAGCGTAAATGGGGTCGGCCAGAAGATGGTCCACGTCGATCAACAGACCGAACATCATCAAAGTAAAACTTGTTGCCAATCGCCGCCGATAAAATGTAGCGGCCATGGCCAGTGGAACAAGAAAATGCAGTGCCAGATGTAGAATGTTTGTAATTCCAGGTGGGTTGCACGCCAGGCTTTAGCCCCTTGTTTACCGGGGTGGAAAGTCTTCCAGTAATTCACGCGTAATTACCGCAGCCATTTCATCCCGTGTGGCACGGTCCATTTTTTTCGGCAGTCTTTCTTCAGCGATTCCACGCCAGACTATCTCGCTGCTCTGTACGTCAATAATATCAATCACCACCGTGCCTTCCTTATATTCTTTAACAGACGGGCCGCTACTGTAGCCAACGGCCACTGCTGATCCATAGGTGCCGCCCGATACAGCGCCATGCGCGCCGGCAGAGGGGTAGCGGCCAAAATTGTCTATCTTCATATTGCTCTGTTTGGATATATGATAGTTGACCCAGAAATCACTCGTCCCGGAGTCGAGCAGCTCAAACCCTTTCTTTTGCAGATAGCCGTCTACGTGATCACGTACGCGCTGGTCCGAACTGTTGTATTGGCGATAATCTGCTTCCTGTGAGGGATGCACATCGTCATACCAGCGAAAGCTTTTATAGTTGGAAAAATCCCGGTATTCGTCATAATCAACTTCGTATGTACCTTTGGTCGCACAGCCGGCCAATATTAGTGTGAAAAAAATAAATGTGGCGGAAACTAATGAGTGTTGTATTGTCTGCTGCATAAAATATCCGTTCCGAAATTTTGGGCGATAATTAATTGGGAAAATAATCCACGAGCCGCAATCGCGAGCCGCATTCACGAGTCGCATAGTCAGTGCTATGTATGTTCGTGTCAATGGCTCCGGTGGCGAACTATAGAAAGTTGCAGGAGTATGGGAAAGCTATGAAAGGTAAGAATATTTCGTTGATAGGAATCGCTGCGTGTCTCTTGATTGCTACGGCCATTGGTTATGCGGGAAGTAATGGCGGTTTGATTGTGGGCGGCTTGCCCGTGTTTATGTTGTGCGGATTGGTAGCCTTTGTCATTCAATGGCTCATGTTTGTGCCTGCATATCGCTTTCAAACAGAAAAATACTATGATCTTACAGGCAGTTTAACGTATATATCGCTCGCTTTAGGCGCCTTGATTACCTCCGGTTCCTTTGAGCCGGGCGCCATATTAATCTGTGGAGTGGTTCTGATCTGGGCGCTGCGCCTTGGCTCATTTTTGTTTGCCAGGATTAAGGCCGACGGCAAGGACGGGCGCTTTGACAAAATAAAACCCGACTTCCTGCGCTTTTTGATGACCTGGACGTTGCAGGCGCTTTGGGTTTTTATCACCTTTGCGGCCGGTCTGGCAGCGATCACATCGGGCAAACCGCATCCGATAAGCACTTTGGTCGTTGTCGGTGCACTGATGTGGGTTTTTGGTTTTTCTGTTGAGGTGATTGCTGATCGCCAGAAAAGTAAGTTTCGTGAAACGGCGCAAAATAGGGAAACCTTCATCCGCCATGGTCTATGGAGCTGGTCCCGTCATCCCAATTACTTTGGCGAAATTTTTCTCTGGTCGGGCGTTGCTGTTATGGCGTACCCGGTGTTGAGCGGATGGCAGTATGTGACCCTGATATCGCCGATTTTTGTCTATTTGTTATTGACACAGGTCAGCGGCGTTAAGATGCTGGAGGCGAGAGGGCGGAAGCGCTGGGGGGAGAATGAGGAATATAAACACTACCTCAAAACAACCCCCGCCTTGATGTTAAACCCCTGGGCGGGGCGATAGCCCGGTGGTACTAGGCTGCCTGATTTGACTTTTTTACTTCCGGATCAAAGGTTATATCCATGCGTTTAATGCCGTTCACCAAGCTGGAGCGCGTGTAGTTTATCTCGCTGACAAGCTTGGGGTTGCGCAGCCGGGGAATAAGTTCCTCAAACATCACTTTCAGTTCCAGTCTTGCCAGGTGTGTGCCCAGGCAAAAATGCTGCCCTATACCGAAGGCTCGATGCTGATTGTATAAATCGGGCATACGCTCGGCTCTGGTGACGTCGAAAGACATGGCGTCCTCTCCAAATACACCTTCATCGTGGTTAACGGTGTGATAGTGAAGGATAATCTTGTCACCTTTCTTGATCTGCTGGCCACCCACTTCGGCGTCTTCCATAGCGGTTCTGCGCATCAGGATAAAGGCCGTGTTGTAGCGCAGCATTTCCTCGCAGGCACCGGTGATTTTGTCGGGGTTGTCTACCAGATATTGCAGTTGATCAGGGTGTTCCATCAGCATGCGCATGCCGTGACTGGTAATTGTTCGTGTGGACTCATTACCGGCGGATATCAGCATGAGGAAGAACCACACAAATTCATCGTCACTCAATCCTTCGTCGCTACCATGGCCATCCAGCAGGGCGCCGATAATATTGTCTTTTGGATCTGTTCTATGATTTTCCATCAGTTTCATGGCATAGGTAATGACGTTCATGGAGGCCAATTCGGCTGCTTCCTTGTCCGCCGCCATTTCCGTGTCCTGGTTGAAGATCATGGCATTGGTCCACTCGAAGAAGTCTTTGCGATCTTCGGCTGGAATACCGCACAGTTCAAGAATCGCCAGTAGCGGCAGCTCTGCGGCGACTTCTTCTACAAATTCACATTCGCCACGGCTGGCAACCTCGTCGATGATTCTCTTGGCGTGTACGCGAAATCGTTCTTCGTATGCGCCTACGGCTTTTGGTGTAAACGAGGGCCGGACGATTTTTCTCGACTTCATCTGGCGGGGAGGATCCATATTGATCGTCATGTGGCGGTGAATATTGTCCAGTTCTTCTTCTGACCACTCTTCAGCCAGTGCTGACCTTGCTTCGCTTGAAAATAACTTGGGGTTTTTGGAGATATAATCGATCTGATCGCGACCGGTGACCAGCCAATAGGGCACGCCCGCTGTGGGGTCTTCCATCCAGTGGATTGGGCCAGCTTGGCGGATGCGGGCCAATTCGTCATACGGCATGCCGTTGGCATAGGTATCGGGATCGATCATGTTGGAAAAATCGGCAAAAGGGCACTGGCTCATAGCGGCTGCTCCATGAAGTAAATGTCAAAAAACTATAAGCTACTAGTTGTTAGTTCGCAAGTAAATTCTACGCTGTTTAACAGCCTGTACCACCAACGTTGATCTTGGGCGAAAAGTGGGCGAACGTAGCTGGGCATTCAGTCATTGTGAATCGTTTGAACGCAGTGACACTTGAAAGGAGATACAAGTGCAGATACCAAAAAATCCCGATGAGCTCGATTCAAAGTGGCTCAACCAGGTTTTGGATAAAGAAGTTGTCGCCAGTAAAATTGTTGATGCGCACTCCGGTACCACTGGCCGAGTAATGCTTGAGGTCGTTTACGCTGACGACCCGGGCCAGTCCAGGCGTCTGTTTGTGAAGCTGCCACCGACCGATGATATGCAAAAAGCGTTTGTGATCTCCAGTGGTATGGGGAGGCGTGAAGCGCAGTTTTATTCTCACCTGGCCCATGAAGTACCTATCCGTGTACCGGGTTGTTACTACGCTGATAGCGACGGCTCCGGAGAACAATACATTATGCTGCTGGAGGATTTGGAGGGTAGCGGTTGCACCTTTCGAAGTGCCTCGAGCAGGTACTCTCTGGAGTATGTTCGGGCGGTATTGGCATCTTTTGCGGCTCTGCATGCGGCATACTGGCGCAGCCCACGCTTTGAGACGGACCTTTCATGGATCGAACCGCCGGTACAACATGCCATTGCAGTACAGTTGGTAGAACAGGCACTGGCGACGTTCGGTTCTCAAATGCCCCCGGTGTTCACGCAGATGGGCAATTTGTATTTGGCGCATACGGATGCTATTCACGGACTTTGGAATGAGGGCGCTTACACTCTTATCCATGGTGATGTGCACGACGGCAATCTGTTTTTCGACGGGGATACCCCCGGCTTTCTAGACTGGGCGCTAACGGCAAAAGCACCGGGCATGCGGGATGTAGGCTACTTTCTGGCCGGTGCGATGGAGGCCAAAGATCGCCAGATACATCAGCAGTCAATGCTCGACTATTATCGTGAACAATTGCTGATGCACGGTGTTGAAGCGCCCTCAAGTGAGGAATTATGGCTGCAGTATCAGTGGCACGTGGCCTATGTCTGGGTCGGGGCTACGGTGACCCTCGCCATGGGGGATGAGTGGCAGCCTACCAGCTACACACGTAAAACCCTGGAGCGGATTAATCAGGCGCTGGTAGACCTGGACTCTATCTCGGCCTTCGAGAACCACTTGATTTTATAGCCGCAGCAGACAGTTCAAGTTCTACGTATCAGGTTTTGGATCACCAATCGCCCCTGAAGTGAGGTGGCTGATACCAATATAGTAACTATGCAATAATGTATTGAATTGTTACTATATGTTTCCAATACAACCTATAGCCCACCATGCCAAGCCGCTTCGAAGATCACAGTGTTTTTTTAATCTATGACATTACCCGCTTGTTTCGCCAGGTGTTTGGCGCTCGGCTGCAAGATCTGGAGCTGTCAGAGTCTCGCTGGCGTGTGTTGGGCGCACTGTCAATTTTCCCCGCTATTGGGCAAACCGCGCTGGCAAAACATCTTGCCATGGGCAGGGCGCCGCTGGGTGAACAAGTGGACAAATTGCAAGGCGAAGGGCTGGTAGAGCGCCGGCCTGACCCGCACGATGGCAGGGCCAAGTGTTTGTACATTACGGCCAAAGCAGAACCGCTGATTGGTGAAATTAGGGACCGATCGCTGGCGCTTAAGGCCGATTATTTAAAGGGACTGGGGCCCGATCAATTATCGGAGCTACAACAGACGCTGCAGCGTTTGTACGCAAATCTAGCGCGACTTGAGCCGGCGACCACGGCCAAATTGGCCGCCAGTGAGCTCAGTTTTATGCATCTTGTGACTTGTATCAGTAGGTTGAACGGGCGGCATTTTGACCAGAGGCTCAAAGCCTTGGGTTTTACCCGGACACAGTGGTTGGTTTTGGCCGGTATTAATGCAAGTGAGGGTGTTCAGCAAAATGTGTTGGCCCAAAATCTCAGTATGCGTAAGGCTCCCCTGGGGGTTCTGGTGGACAATTTGGAACAGGGGCGCTGGGTGGAGAGACGCCCGCACCCACAAGATCGTCGTGCCAAGCAGTTGTTCCTCTCATCCCGGTGTACCCGGCAATTGGAATCTCTGAGCGAATCATTTGAGGCGCTGCATTTATCAACGCTGCAGGGCATTTTGGAACACCATCAAGAAAATTTGCATGCTGGCCTCACACAGGTTCGCGACAATTTAAAAAGGCTTGCGCAGGATTCAATCCTGGTACAACGCCCCGGAGAAGAATGATGGCGTTAGAGAAATCGGAAGCCACAGCAATTCCTGCAAACAAACTATTCGGCGGCGCTCTCGCTGTGGTGGTGCTGATAGCGATGGCCTATTGGATGTACCTGCGCAGTACTCATGTGTATACAGATGACGCTCGCGTCGCCGCGGATATGATTTTGATCAGTAGCAAAGTATCCGGGCTTATAGAGTCAGTGGCGGTGACCGAGGGCGATTTCTTGCAGGAGCAATCTCTGATTTTGCAGCTGGACGTGCGGGAATCCCAGTTAAAGCTTTCCGAACTGCAGGCTCAGCTGCGGGCAACAGAATCTTCCATTGCCCAGTCCAAAGCTGAAATTATTATGGTAGAGCGCCAGACAGCGGGGCAGCTTCAGTCGGCTGAATCACAGCTGGATGCGGCGCAGGCAAATCTTGCCTCGGTGACGGCCGATCTAAACTTCAAGGCGAATGAACTGAAGCGGGCCAGTTCGATGCGGGATAAAAATTTGTTGTCCGTGCAGGACTGGGAAATGGCGCGCAATAGTTTTCATCTTGCTGAGCAGGCGAAAAACGCCAATCTTGCACAGCTGGCCTCAACCCAGGCAAAATTGGTGGAGGCTCAGGCAGCAAGGGATCGTCTGGCTGTACTGGAACATGCGCAACTCAGACTGGGCCATGATCGCGATCGTGTAGCGCATCGGCTCGGGCAACAAAATGTTTTTCTTGAAGACCGTCAGGTTCTCGCCAAACAGCCCGGAATTGTCGATCAGACCTTTGTTCATGCCGGTGAGTACCTGATGCCCGGGCAGCGCATCGCGCTGGTACATAACCCCCAGGAAGTCTGGATTAAGGCCAATATCAAGGAAACGGAGTTGCGCCACCTTAATGTCGGCCAGAGCGTTGACGTTCAGGTAGATGCCTATCCAGATAAGGTTTTCTCTGGTGAGGTAGTACGGATTGGACATGCTGCTACCAGCCAATTCGCCTTGCTGCCCAGCACCAACCCCAGTGGGAATTTCACCAAGGTTACCCAGCGCTTGCCGGTTAAAATTGCGGTCGCCCAGGAGGGCGAGTTGCTCAGGCCAGGCATGATGGTGGAGATTGCGATTGACATCCGCTAGCGTCGAGGACTACCTTTCGCAGCTAAATACCACACCCGAAATCAAGGCGCTATTCAGGCGCTTTGGCACCAGCTACGGCTGGTGGGCAATGATCACCATAACACTGGCAAACGTAGCCACCCTGATCTCCGGTACCATTATCAATGTCGCTATCCCCGATATTATGGGCGCCTTTGGTATTGGCCAGGACAAGGCCCAGTGGCTGGCGACCGCATTTCTTGCATCTTCCACCGTCACCATGTTGTTAAATGCCTGGTTGGTTCGTGCATTGGGCATGCGCGTTACAGTCGTGTCGGCAATCAGTCTCTTTATGGCAGGTTCAATACTGGGGAGTGTTAGCCCCAATACCGATCTCCTGATCGTAGCGCGAATACTCCAGGGGCTAGCCACTGGAATAATTACCCCCATGAGTATGTCTTTGGTCTTTCAATTATTTCCTTCGGGGAAGCAGGGCTCGGTGATGGGTATAACTGCCGTGGGTATTGTACTGGCGCCGGCTGTTGGCCCGGTGCTTGGTGGTGTGTTGATAGACAGCTTCAACTGGCGATACGTTTATCTGATGGGGGTACCAATTTCAGTACTGGTATTGCCGTTAGCGGTCACACTTATGCCACCCAGAGATCCCAACGCACCCAGGCCACCATTAGACTGGTTTGGCCTGTTGTGCCTGTCGGTTTCAATTTGCGGGCTTCTTATCGCCTTGAGCAATGGGCACAAAGAGGGTTGGAGTTCGAATTTTGTGGTGTTTTGGGTCGGCGCTTCCAGCGTCTCACTGGCCTGTTTCCTGTGGTGGGAAACGCACACCGAGCACCCCTTGTTAGACCTGCGGGTATTCACCTTTTATCGCTTTAGCATGATCAGTGCTCTGGGTTTTGTGTTTGGCGCCGGTTTATATGGCTCTACTTATCTCGTTCCTCTGTTTTTGCAGTTAGTGCAGGGCATAACGGCTACCACCACCGGCTTGATCATGTTGCCGGCCGCGCTGGTTATGG
>JBALVT010000194.1:0-8112 GCA_036961345.1 Halioglobus sp. | reverse complement strand
CTATCGCTGACCGTCAACTGGTGCCCGCACAAATGGCAACTGGCAATTTCGCCGTCTTTCAGGCCATCCAAATTATACAAATGATCGCAAGATGGGCAGGCTAGCCAAGCCGGGGCAGTCCCTGTAGCGGCGGTATCTAAAATGGAAATTCACCGCCGATCGTAAAACCCCGGACATCTCCGCCCGTCTTATAACCAACGCGTACCCGACTAAAGCCAACTCCAAAAAGCTCCTGTGGTTTGTCCAGGCCAACGCTAAAACCGATTTCGTGAACATTTTCGATGTCACTCTTGCGATCGGGAGTCTGCCCAACATCCCATTCAGGAATAAAATGCTGAAACCGATAATAGGCGCCAATATCCACCTCCCGTCTAAGAAACGAAAAACCCGTGTCTCGGCGAACATCAAAACCCGTTTCAAATACCCCAAAACTGGTCTGGAAATCGGATTTAAGCTGGTCTTCAACGGCAAATCGAATTTTATTACCCCAACGCAAATCCCAGTGTTCTGTCAAATCGTAGCGCGCAACGCTGGACAGGCCTAAAACGCCCATCAGGATAACCTCATGCGTTACGAAATCATGGGTTACGCCAAAGTGTCCAAATGGCTTCACGACCCAGTCCGGGGTCACTGGAAATTGATATTCAAAACCTGGCAGAAACGTCAGTGTTACAAAATTCTCCGGAAAGAGCTGGTCGTACCAATCAGAGCCACTAACACTGTCATTACCGATAACAACGGGCATATACCACTTGAACCCGGGCTCGGTATCGGTCATTTTCTGCTGGGTCCAACTAATAGGCACGCGTAACATCGTGATACGTCGACCACCAATTTTGTAGGATCCGGTACCCATTAAAGCAGCGTAAATATAGCTTACATCAACGTCTTCGAGGTCATATATCGGTAACTCAGGCTCCTGTGCATTCGCATGGCCGCCCATAAGTCCGAAATAGAGAAGAACGAGAACAAGTCCACTTACCAGATTATTTTTAACGCTCATAGGGGACCAGTTTAGCCACTTATAAACGATTTGACCAAAGCAATTAGAAAATTTACAAACTAAAATAAACCCGGTAGAGAACGCTCTACTCAGGACGCCGATAAACTTGTTCGAAACCGCCGACGATTAGTCGGCGAGCTTCATATCAGCCACTCGATCCTATTTATCGTCCCCAGTCACTTCCCCTATAGGCACTAAACCGGCTTCCTTGCGCTGTTCATCCATACCGTGGCGAAGCAGGGAAGCCCAACGTTTGAACATGCGGGCGGCATCAGCGCGATTAGTGACGCTGTTGGCCCAGCGCGCATGACCATAATCCTGCATATTTCGGCGATCTATGAGGCGCGCCAGAATCTCGCCGCTTACTGAGTCATACAATTCCAGATAAATTGTTGCCGCGCCTGCGGAGGCGACATAGTTAGTGACCCGGCCAGCCGTTGGAATATCCGGCGCAGTAATTTCAAGATCGATCAACGCGGGACGCAAAATCATTACCTTGTCGCCGCTTTGTTCAACAAATTTGTAACCGCCGACCTCGTCGAGCTCTTTCTTAAAGCTCTCATGCAATAACTCGGCTGCCTCGACCTTGATTTTCTCCATGTCCTTGTTGGATACACGACGCCCAGCCACTTTGGTATTACGCTGCCAATTCTTTTTAAACGCCACATAGGCGTCCAGCATCAAAAATTCCTCGTAGATACTAAAATCGGCGTTGGGTTTTACGTACAGCAGAGCAACATCTGAATCAGGGTCCAGGTGCAGGCCATCGTGGCTGATTTCAGGCGCATCATTGGAGTTCACACCCAGACTGGAAATGCCCGCTACCAGTAGGGACAAAAACAGCAAAGCAAATATTTTTTTGGGCGTAAACAGCCCCAAATTTTGAGTGGTCATAGTGATTTCCTTTGTAGATACAACATCATTGAAGTGTCTTGAGACATCAGGCAGGCACTATAGTACCTTTTTACTGCCAATACACCAGCTGCGGTCTAGCTTTCGCCCAGCCAAAAGGCTCACCCCTGCGCGGTTTTAGAGCTGCCGCTCCACGGGGAGCAAGCGGAAGAAAAAATCTGAAATACGCTGACCCAGCCCCAACGCGGGCTGTGTCGTTACAGAGCCCTCGTAAGAGCTCCACTTGAGCTTATTTTTTTCATTGAGGCTTACGGACCAGGCATTTTCCGGTGTAGTAAAGCTATATAACAATCTACTGAGCTGGCCACAAACGCCCGAGGACTCAATATAGATACCGTTTTCAGTGTTCAAATTTACAGATCTTGGGTCTATGTTCAATGAACCAATGAAACACTGCATACCATCCACCGAGAATGCCTTGGTGTGCAGGGCAACAAAGGTATCAAGACCTGGCGCCGCATCAGATAATTTACGCATCCCTCCAATGGGCTCATGGTGAAATTCGTAAAGCTTTGCGCCCGTCGCCAGAATATTCTGACGGTATTTTTTATAGTGGCTGTGCGCCGGCGTCGCATCATTACTGGCCAGAGAATTAGTTAATAAACTGACTTCAACGCCCGCATTAACATCTTCTAATACCGATTCAAGAAAACCTTCAACCGGAATAAGGTACGGCGAACTCAGCACAACTTCATGCACACCGGGAAGCACAGTCTCTCCCAGCATGTCGGCGAGACGAAATTCCCGTTTTCCCCGCAGCACCGGCTCATCTTGCAAAAAAACGGCAAAGCCCGGACTCATTTCATTGTGCAACACAGAAACATAATACGCCTCGTCACGCGCTTCATTCGAAAACACCTGGAGTCGCCCGGACTGGCTGCGCACATAGTCAGAATTTGTGAGGCGCAAGGTTTCGTAACCCGCTGTATCCATGTCCGTAAGTTCTGCCGCGGGATAAACCAGATCGGAGTTCCAATATTGATCAAAAAATGTGGACGATTCATTGGCGATGATACCCGTGGCCAGCAGATCGAGATCGACAAAGTTATAAGGCTCGTGCAAGCCAAAGTACTCATCGCCGATATTGCGTCCCCCTACAACCGTAAACAGGCCATCAAACACCATGAGTTTGTTGTGCATACGCCGATTGTAGTCTTTTAGACTGCCGCCAAAATTACCTGCCAGCCCGGCTATGCCGTCGCGATACTTGCCGGGATTGAATAAAGACAACTGAATATTGGGGTGAAATGATATCGCAGCCAAGGCCTCATCGGCCCCGCTAAATGCCCCCCCCGTTGATAGAAACATATCGTCCACTATCATCCGCACTTTCACACCCCGATCAGCGGCTGCAAACAGATGCTCAAGCATCAGTGCCCCAGAGGCGTCATCCTTCCAGATGAAATATTGAATATCGATGGACAACTCTGCGGAATCGATCAGTGCCAGGCGCCAGTTCATCGCATCCAGAGCGCGAGGGAGTAAATAAAACGAGGAGTGTTGGGGCGCAATATCACCCGCGATATCTGCAAGATCACCAATCAAGCTGGGTTCAAACGCCAGCTCGACCTCCATTTGTGGGGCGTCGGGAAGGGTATTGCACGCACTCAAGCTGACCAGCAGCAGCGCTAACAATGCAGCTCTCATAGTAGCTCTCATCAATTAAAAAAGTAGGAAAGGCCCAACTTAAGCTGCCACTCCGGCGAGTTTTCAGGGCGCTCCACCAAATCATAGGCACCTATACTGAAGTCCAGACCATCACCATTGCCCAGCAGTATTGTACGCCCCAAGGTCAGGCCCAGGGGTAGTGTAAGCTTGTCTCCGGAATCCGCTTTCCAGTTGTATGTCATGGCATTGTTGTAACCAATGTAGGCCCCAGGTACCGACTCGAAATTGTAGGTGACAATGCCCTGTAACGTCGCCCGGCTAAAGTCGTCTTCCTCACCCCAATGCTGCATGGCGATAGCACCCAGGGCCCAATTGCCCACGCCGCCGAAAATAACACCGGCAAAACCTGCCCCCCAGCCAGGCCCCGCTTGCTGATCACTGGTTCGTGTTTTCAATGAGACCTGCGGGCCAACACCCCACTTCACCCCCCCGTCGCTCTTGGGTGAGAAAAAGTACTGCACAATACTGTCACTCAAACCCCACTGGTCACCTTCATCCGGGCGAGGCTCAGGCCCCAGTGGAGGTAAGACAGTACCGGGATCAACACCCACAATTGGCACCACGGCACGAAGAATCATATTCATGGAGCTGTCATTTTCGATGGCGTAAACAGGCTGGATCTGGAATCCATAGGCGGTGTCATCACCGTCTTCGCCGCCGTCAAAGGCAATCGTATTATCGCTCATAATAGCTTTAACATCGCCCAGTGGATCTTGCGCCTTGCGCGCCATTTCCGCTACGGCATCTGCATCCTGAGCTACGCCGGAAGTTGCCGCAAGCGCCAGAGGTAAGACCAAAATCTGTGCTGGTTTGAAATACATTCGGTGTGCCTCTATAGAAACTTGATTATATGCGCCAAATTATAAACAAAGCGGCAGAACTGTCTAGTATGACTTAGTAACATTCATTGGTATAAAAGCGGCAACCGAAAGCGGGATCTCAACGCAAATGTAGGCCCCAAGCGGGTAGCCTACAGACTGTTCTAATTGGCATTTTCCAAGACGTATTCTATAAGCTCACAGGTGCTGAGTCGGAGATCCACAGTTCTTGGCCTATAGTCCTCCTCGTGAACAGACAGACAACAATCTACGAGGGAAACACTATGAAAAACGCGAAGCAGATACCCGCTTTCTCAATCCGAGGCGCCCTAGCGGTAGCCGGGACTGCACTATTATTGGGCGGCTGCGCCTCTTCACCCAATACTTATTCCAACGCAGATGCCCGAGTGG
This sequence comes from Halioglobus sp., assembly GCA_036961345.1. Lineage (GTDB taxonomy): Bacteria > Pseudomonadota > Gammaproteobacteria > Pseudomonadales > Halieaceae > JBALVT01. The sequence continues at coordinate 3,300 of JBALVT010000194.1, read as the reverse complement.
ATTTTCAGCATTACCAGACTTACGCATTCATGCAGGACCTTGCCACAGACGGCGACCAGTATCAGTCATTGGATTCTACCCACCTGAAGGAATCAGTGGCCCGGGAAATGGCCGCTCGAGGACTCAAGAAATCTGACACACCGGACCTTGTGATCAATTTTTCAATCGACTCCAAGGAAAAAATTCGCAGTCGCAGCGTGCCCAGCGCAGGCCTCCACGGTGATTTTTATGACCCCTACTACGGTTACGGTATGGGAATCAGCCATCAGACTCACATAGATCAGTACACCGAGGGAATGCTGAATATCGTTGCCGTGGATACCGCCAGCAACGCCCTGGTGTGGGAGGGTTCTACCAAGGGCCGTATCAGTAAGAAGGTAGAGCAGAACTGGCAGGCCACGTTGAACAATGCCGTCATAGAGATTTTTGAGTACTTCCCGCTAAAGACAGAAGAACCTGTAAACAACGGCCAATAGCAACGAAATTTACGAGGAGATAAGCACATGCAACAGTATTCTTACAATTTGGTTAATGGCCACCGGGTCGCAAATATTCGCGGCAGGAAATTTCTCATCGATACAAGTATGCCATTTACCGTCGCAGACCGACCCATGCTGATCGGTGGCGATCGGTTTGAGGTAGCACCAGAGGTTATGGGGCTTAATACTGCCCAGATTAGCAAAGTAGTAGGCCTTGAACTCGACGGTATTCTAGGCGCCAACGTCATCGATAACTATGTGATGAAAATTCTGCCAGCTGAAAATACGCTAGTACTGGACCACTATCTGGACGCATTCCCGCTGGAAATCGACATCGATAATCTGGGCGGCATGGTGATTATGAACCAGACTATCGCAGGAATAAGGCAAAAGGCCTTTCTTGCATTGGGTATGCGTCTATCTTATGTGAATGCAGCAATGGTAGAAGGACTGGAACCCATCGGCTACGAACGCGATGTGGTCGGCATGATCGGGGAATTCGAAACTCCCGTGTATCAGTTACCCGTTGCCATTGACCGCAAGATTCACAATTTCAAGTTCGGCGTGGTACCAACACAAATTCAGGACTTTATTGAGATGGCCAACGTCACGGCTGCCATCGGCAGCGAGCTGTTGCAACATTATGCAGTGAGCTTGTCCATAAATGACGGCGTTCTGATGCTAGACCCACTGGAAACGCAGATACACTAAACGCAAAAACCCATTCACACGCCGCCCCCCAGGGCGGCGCCCACCGATAATGGTGAATACGTCATCGAGTAAAAACCGAACCCGCGAAAATTATTCAGATTATAGGTATAACCGGCAGCCACGTGGACTCAAATATGTAACAATTTCTAAACCAAAATGGATCATTCGAAAAGGCCCGGCCCTTTGACTCCAGCGGGAGACGCACTTGAAAACCAATATCTTAATCACGTTAGCAATGCTAATTATCAGCATGACGTGCCTGGCCTCACCGGACAACCGAAAAACGGACGTTGTGATGCTTTACAATGGCGATAAAGTCACGGGAGAAATTAAACAACTATTTGGCGGGCAGCTTGAGATCAGCACAAACGCCATGGGCACGCTAAAGATTGACTGGCAGGAAATTTCAAAAATAGAAAGCATCCATCACTATGAGGTGCGACTCGTTGAAGGCAAACGTTACTACGGCACACTGGGCGAGCCCAATCGCGCCGGGGGTTTATTAGTCGATGATGTCTACGGTGAACACGACATCAGCACACTTGAGGTGTCGGAAATCAGGCCTGTGGCAAAATCCTTCAAGGATCGCATCGACGTTTATCTCGCTCTGGGTTATTCCTACAACAACGCGAGTTCGGTGGGTCAGACAACGCTCAACACCAATATCCGTTACGAGGATGAACGCACAAGCAATCAACTGAACGGGCGACTTACCATAACCGACAGTGATCAACTCATCACGCGCAGCTCGAAAGTGGATATTTCCCGCAACGTATGGACTGACAGGCAAGATACCTACCGCATCATCATGGGCGGCTGGGAACAAAATGACGAACTGGGTCTGAGTCACAGACTATCTCTCGGCACCGGTTTGGGTCGTTATTTCACCGACACACAGAGCTCAACGTGGACAGGGGCGCTCGGCCTTCAGGTATTAACGGAGGAATCACTCGAAGGCGACAGACAAGAAAGTGTCGAAGCTGTTATTGGCACAGAGTTTTCTGCCTGGAAGTTTGACACGCCGGAACTACACATAAAACTGGCCGGGTCGGTCTACCCTAGCTTGACAGAGAGTGGGCGATTTCGGGGAGATGGTGACTTTAAAATAAGCTGGGAAATTATTGAGGATCTATTTTTTGATATCACAGCCTTTGGCACTTATGACAACAAGGCGACCGAGGATTCGCGTTTTGACTATGGCATTAGTACGGGCGTGGGCTGGACCTATTAGAGCCAGCTCACCCCGATGAGCCCGCTGTTCTTAAGGAACCGTGTCTATCGCTTCTTCTATTAGCGGAATCAATTCGTCGATCACCATGCTTACACCCTCTCCGGCAAATGACCCTGTGTATTCCTCTAAAGCAACGTAGCCCGCATAATTGCGCTCGATATCAATCCAGGACACCGAGCCCCAAGCCCCCGGGTCGGTATAGAGATAAATGCTGCTGCCCTCTTCAACCGGCTCACTCCACCAGCCCATGCCATAGCCTCGTGCGCCGTTTTGCGAGGGCGTACGCTCGATGCGCATAAACTCCACCGCCTGGGCAGACATGACCTGATTGTCGGCACAGGCTCCACCGTTCAAATGCATCATAAGGATCTTGGCGTAGTCATCCAGATTGGACATTCCCCCACCTTCGATATTCGGATTATCCAATCCTACCAGGCTATCCGGGTTTCCATCCCAAGCGGATGCAACAGATAGATTGTTGCCGAAACGAAATACCTCCAAATCGCAAGGTTCCCCAATGTATTGGTCCAGCAACTGATTCCAACTGCCGCCCCCTACGGCTTCTGCCACGGCGCCGGCTAGCTGCCACTGACTGCCACCGTAATCAAAAACCTCGCCGGGAGGATTACTGACAGTGCCGGGCAATGGTGTCTGATAGATTGTTTGCGCGCACTCGTACAGCGTACCAGCCGGCCCATACTGGCACAGGTGCGCCCCGTAGAGCCCAAGAACCGCATAGATTAAACCCCGTATGCCAGATCGATTAGAGACTAAGTGCTCGGCAGTAATATCGGTCGACCAGACTCCCGTCCAGGGCAGGTAATCGGAAATGGGGGCGTCAATTTCAAAATCGACGTTGTCGTCATCTTCGGCGAGAGC
>JBALVT010000193.1:0-8115 GCA_036961345.1 Halioglobus sp. | reverse complement strand
TTGCTTATTGCAGTGATGTTGTGTGCAGGATGGACCGAATATATTATTCCGTTTTTTATTGTCTATTCAGTATTGATACTTGTTTTTATCTTTATACGCAGAAGCATTAATTCAGGAAGGATTGGCAGCTACGTTAAGCAAGGAACATAGGGTCAGTCGATCCCTTAGTTCTCGCATCTTCAGTACCCATGTAATTAACCATCACGGTGCGTGTTGTAGCGCCGTATGGCGGCTCGCCCGCAGTTTCGCATTGTGGTGAATATTCATATAGAAAAGTGCGTAATCGGCCTGGTGATAGGTGCCCATGGCATCAATTTCAAATCCTTCACCCAGTGCTTTGTTCGCATATAGAGTCCCTCCCAGACACTGCGCCCAGGTAAACTCTTCTCTGGGTGTTTTCAGGGAATCGAATATTTGCTGACTGGGCTTATCCTCCACGCGACCTATGGCCTGGTTTAGCGTGCCGACAGGCACAACTGCGCCTTCATTGAGGCTGGCCTGGGCCAATACCTCGTTGACCTGCCATGACAGGGGGTTAGTGCAGAGGCTATCACCAGGTCGCTCGTATGCCGGCGTCCCCTCCGGCATGGTATCCCAATGCACAACGCAGGCAAGATCCCCAGCGCTTTCGCAGGCGTTAATATGACTCATGGAAGAGAACCAGTCCTTCGAGACGGGCATGAGGGTTGAGCCAATCACATAGGCCGCTACCAGGCGCTGGTGCAAGTCAGTCGTATCAATGACCTCCTTCAGTAACCGCTGGGCATGATGGCTGCCCTGACTATGGCCGGCAAGAATGAAGGGTTTGTCCTGGTTATCGTGCTCGAGATAATGTTCGAATGCCCGCTTTACGTCCTGATAGGCAAAACCAAGCAACTCATCGCGATCCTCGGTGGAGCCAAAATAGGCAAATATATTGGCCTCACGGTACCTCGGCGCATAGATGTTACAACAGCCGTTAAAGGCACTGGCCTGGTTTGCCATCATGAAGCGGGTGTTTTCTTCGGTGCCGGAATCCGGGTCCATCGGAGAGGTCCAGCTCCCCGAGGTTAAAAAGCCCGTGGGATGGATAAAAAAAACATCCACCGGGTGTTCTCCCTGGGGCTTAACTTCGATGCCAGCGGGTGTAAGGTCCGCTGGATCCTCAATCGTGGGTAATGATGCCCAATAGGCCGTCTGGCTGTAGTCAGGTGGGGCAACAGCCTCGGCTGGATTAAAATCTCCAGAGGGTTTATTGAAAGCAATAAATGCTTTAAAAAATAGCGTGCCACCCCAGCCGGTGACGGTGAGCACAATACCCAGCAGGATTACGGCTGCTGCCGTAACCCCGAACACTTTAATTACTTTCATTCTAGAAGGCGTATTTCAACACCAGCTCCGTAGTGCGGGGCTGCATGTAAATATCAAAAGGTTCAATCGCCGTGAAGGCGGTAGGGTTGAAGGTCCTGTCGTCGGAATCCGTCAGGTTTTTCACATGCAAAACCACACTCCATGATTCAGTGTCCAGCCCCAGCCTGGCATCCAGGCGAGCAAAACCATCCGTTTTCGCAGTTACACCGCCGCTACCGTAGGAATAGCGTTCACCCGTGTAGCTTGCGAACAAACCCCCAACGACATTCGAGCCACCAAACCACGAAACGGGTTTGTAAAGATCTACCCCCGCATAACCCGTCCAGTCCGGCACGGCCTGAATCTGGTCTCCGTCATTCACACCAGAGTCCGCAGGCGGATCAACATACTCAGATTCCATCACATTAAAACCGGCAGTTACAGTAACTGCCTCTGTTGGTACCCAGTTGAAGCTGGCTTCCAGTCCGTAGCTGCGCGCATCCCCCGCATTATCCCTCAGGGTAGTGGTGGACAGTATCCCTATTTGGGGGTCGATATAAAGTTCGGTAATCTCCAGAATAATATCTTCCCAGTCGTTGTAATAAAGCGCTGCATCGACATAGAACGTGTCAGTCGCAAACCACTTCGCTCCAACCTCGTAGGCAATAAGTTTTTCTTCGTCGGTAAACGCCGGTGCCGTGTAACCCTCCGGACGATTGACAAATTCAGCCACTCGGGTCACGCCAAAGTTGGGCGTACCGGAACGCTCCGCACTGGAAATACTGAAATAACTCATCAGCTCCTCACTCCAGTTCACCTTGAGGTTTACCCTGCCGGTCAGAGCATCAAAGGTTTCAGACCAAGGATTGGACACGCCACGCTCTGCCATAATGTCGGCGATTCCAGAGAGCTCTGTTGCATCACGCTCATCTTCGGAGTAACGCATGCCTACGGTCAGCTCTACATTGTCAGTGAAGCCGTAATGAATCTCTCCAAAAATCGCGCTCTGTTCAGATTCAATGAGGTTGTCGACAAGGACAAGCGGTGAAAACCCAGTGATAAGCGGCACAGGTATTTCCCCAATGCCAGGTAGCGTGACAATTCCCGTCGGAGTTTCCTCGAATATCGGATTCCCGGAAGCCGACAGGAAGAAGGTTTCTTCGTGATCCAGGTAAAAGAGGCCTGCCGTCCAGTTTAGCGGCCCATCGTTAATTGATGCGAGACGTAACTCTATGTTGGAGGTTTCCAGCTCCTTGCCGATGACGCCGTCCCGGGCAATAGAGGTCTGCGCGAGTCCCAGCGAGTCCTCCTCTATCCTGTTCGCCGTTACGTATAGCTGAACAGAATCAAAGTCATAACTCAGAGACGAGGTGAACAGTTCATAATCCCTGTCACTGTAGGGGAGCGTTCCCGCTGGGCCCGCGGCGGAATCATAGAGGCTGTATGGCGTCCCGGTTATCAGACTGGCAACGTTCGGGGTGTAAATCTCATCCAGCTGATCGAGTATGCTTTCCTCAAATATCGGATAGAGGGCGCCCAGACCCAGCTTCTCAAACTCGGACTCGAACACTTGCGCGGCCGCCCCCTGGGAAATACTGACAGCCAGCGGAGTAAAGGGGTGATCTTCACCTTCGGGGAGCGCAAATACCAGGTCCGAGTCGGAGTGATCAGAGACAGATTCAACCTCGTCCTTGTGATATCCAATATCGATTCGCAAGCGTTCGTTTGGCGTGAAACCCAGCTGTACTTTATAGTTTTCACCATCCAGCTCGTTGTAGTCGTTGGGGCCCTGGTCGTAATCCAGCCAGCCGCCACGATCCCGCAGATAGGCCGAAGCCCTTATGGCGAGTTTGTCGGCCACGATCGGAATGTTGACCATGCCGGCTATCGTGTGGCCATCGCCACCACCTGAAATGGTGTGAGCGCCGAGCTCAACCTTGCCGGAAAAGCCCTCATAGGTGTCTGCCTTGTTGCTCAGAATCCGGATCGTTCCCCCGGTGGAACCGGCACCGTACAAGGTACCCTGAGGACCTTTCAGGACTTCCACACGCTTCAGATCAAAGGGAATGATTTCGGGTGTGGATACACCCTGTAGACTGACATAGGCAAAGTCATCAAGGTAGTAGCCCACCAGGGCATCCCCCTGACTGGCAGAAACACCACGAATCTGAATAGTTGTAGAGGTATCGCCCGTCTTGACCAGGGAGGCACCGGGTGTGCGTTCAATAATCGCATTGATGCTGGTCGCAGCGATATCTTCCAGATAGGCGCCTTCCAGCGCGGTAATACCCATTGCTGTGTCAGACAAGGCGGTACCGGTGGAGCCCTTGAGTGCGGAGACGACAATCTCCTCAATGCGTCTCTGGTCTTTATCAGCAGCGCCTTTTACCTCGGCATCGGCCGTCGACTCGTCCGCAATTGCTGCACCGCTGAGCACGGTGCCGGCAAATACCGCGGCGACCTGCGCAAATAGCGACTTTCTGCCATTGCCAGCAGCGGACGACTGAACCGCTGCCTCGCGCTGAAACACGACGATGCCAGCGTCAGTTTGTTTGTAATCGAGGCCGGTGCCGGCCAGCAGAGCATCCAGCCCATCCAGAGTGCTGTAAACGCCCTTCAGGCCCACCGTATCCAGACCGCGAGCCTCATGTTGAATCAACACAGAGATATCAGCCTGATCGCCAAACTGAATTAGCGCTGAGGCGATATCCTGCGGCGCAATATCAAAGCTGCGTTGGGTTTTAGGGCTTATCACACTATTATTAGTCGTCAATTTATTGTTATCTCCACGGTGGGCCGCGACTGAGGCGGCATAACATTGTGAGGGCATCGCAGTGTTCAAGACGATAGACCCCATCAGTACTAAAGACACTTGAAATACGGAACACCCTAAGGCCATTGATAATTATCCGTTATTCGGTCGCGCTGGCGCTGGATGTAGAATGGTAAGCGAGGCAGACTGCTTCACAGGTGTAACAGGCACCACCTGTGACAGTAAGTCCAGCATGGTTTCTGAGCTGCGGATATGAATAATGCCGGTCACGGGATGATCGGGCACACTGGGGTCCACCCGTATACTTCCCGGTATATATCTTGCGAGCTCCTCAACCACCTCCCGCAATGGCGTATTATCGAAAACCAGTTTTCCCTCGATCCAGGCAGCTTCGCTGGCAGCGCTGACCTCCAGTAGCGACAAAAACTGGCCGTTAGCACCTACACGGGCCTGTTGGTCTGCTTCCAGGACGAGGCTTTTACGCTGGCCGATTTGCGACATTATTTCCCGTGAGGGCGGCTCGCTGGAAAATTGTTTGACGGCACTCTCGACGGATTGATTCAGGGGTACTACTGCCACACGGCCATCCAGAACTGTAACTTCTATATCCTGAGAGCCCATACGGAGGACGGAAAAACGCGTTCCCAGAGCAATGACCTTACTATTACCGGCAACGACCACAAAGGGTCGTTTGCTATCGTGTTCCACATCGAAAACGCCTTCACCTTGCTCCAGTGTGAGCTTACGGACTTCTGTATTAAACGAAACATCGACCGCCGATGTAGCGTTCAGGTGTAACCGCGAACCATCGGTCAGGGAAATTTCTCGCCGCTCCGCCTTGTCGGTTTGATAGCGGTCGGGTGCCTCTTGCATCCGGGGCAAGATTATTATGGCGAGCGCGAATGATGCCGCGGTGGCGAAGCCTGCGAACCACACCTTTTTCCGGCGACGAAGCAACAAATTTGCGGTGAGATTACGCTGCGCCAACTCACCTCTGGCCCAGCCATCAAGATCATCAAGATCGGCCCATTCGCTGCCAACGGTTTCGTAGGCCCGTTGATGTGACTCTTTCGCTGCCAACCATTCCTGATGGGCATGCCGCTCACCGCTACTAACCTCAGGAGACCTTAGTTTAATATGCCATGTGACAGCTTCATCGATCACTCTATCGGACATGATCAACCTCCTTGTGTTGCTTTTACAACGGCGCTGAGTGCCCGGCACATATGGTATTCGACGGACTTTTTTGACAAACCCAGTTGCTGTGCGATTTCGGGGTAGGTGTACCCTTCAAATCGATGCAGCAGGAATATATGCCCGGTTTTTTGGGGCAGGGACTGAATAGCTCGCTTTACAAGCCTCAGTTTCTCTTCTCTGCGAGCAATTTCCGCCGGATCAAAGTTTGTACCCGACTCGTTAAACATCAGTGGCGCTTGCTTGGCCAGGTAGTCTTTTTCAGTGTTGCGACGCCGGAGAACATTCAGGGCCATTCGATTGGCCATGGTGAAGAAATAGTTGCGAAGATCGCGAATTTCTTCGCGCTGCTCCAACGTGCACAGTTTCTCGAAGGCGTCCTGCGCGACTTCTTCTGCATCCTGGCGATTGCCGAGTCTGCGATGTAGTAAGCGAAGTAATTCTGGCGAGGCCTCTTTGTAAAGCTCGACGACTTCCGCTTGTTCCTGTTTTTCTCTCATCTGCTCTCGAATTCAACGTATTGCAGCTCAGTATGTTCGCCACTAGTAGTATGACACGCCAATAGGGATAACACCCTAAAGCTGTTGTGGACTCTCGCTACAAATTATTTACAGAATGGGAAAGGTTGCTTGCTTGATATCTTGTGATGGATTTCTGAGGTCTGGTTGGGTTACCTTGTTAGAACTCAGGAAATGACGCTACCGTGACCGGGTCAGGATAAGTTTTGGCCCCGGTCAACGCACGCTACAATAACAATAGGCAAGTAATAATGGGCGCGACTGCAGACATAACACAGGACGGCCACCTCACAGGGTACGGGACGCCGTCGTATAGGAACTACGTGCTGTTCCTACTCATGGTGGTGTATACACTTAACTTCGTCGACAGGACGCTCATCGCGGTTGTCGCCCAGCCCATCATCGACTCATTCGGCCTGACCGACTCCCAGTGGGGCCTGCTTTACGGCCCTCCGTTCGCTATTTTTTACGCCGTTATGGGTCTGCCGATAGCGTTGTGGGCGGATCGATCCAACCGGGTCAAAGTGATTACGGTTTGCATTATTTTGTGGTCGCTGATGACAGCCCTGTGCGGTATTGCTGCGGGCTTCCTGGTTCTACTGTTTTTCAGAATTGGTGTAGCCGTCGGCGAAGCGGGCTGTACCCCCCCGGCCAACTCCATTATTGGCGACTACTTTATTGCCCGCAAGCGAGCGACAGCACTGGGTATTTACTCGATGGGCGTCACCTTGGGAGCCGTTCTTGCCAACCTTTTTGGCGGCCCTATTGCGCAAATACAAGGTGCTGATTTTGGTGCCTGGATTAGTGGCATTGGCCTCGGGGGGCTGTTTACGGGGCTGGACTGGACTGCGGTTGAAGGCTGGAGAATTGCGTTTGTTGTTGTCGGGCTGCCAGGTATTTTGGTGGCAATTGTTGTGCTATTTACCATCAAAGAGCCACCCCGGGGCTACTCCGACCCCCCCGACTCGTCCCCAAAGACGCCAGCCCATTGGGCCGTGGCGTTTCAGGAACTCAAACACAAACCCACCTTCTGGTGGATGGCGATAGGCGCTGCCATGGTTGCTTTTGTGGGTTATGGCCTGACCAGCTTCCAGGCGCCTTTCTTGCAGCGTGAACACGGTCTGGATGTCAGGGATGCTGCGATCAATTTCGGCGCCCCGCTATCATTCCTGGCTGCGATAGGGACGTTTTTGGGAGGTTACCTCACGGAAAAGTTCACGCCTCGTTCACAGACCGCAGTGGCCTGGGTCCCGGCGGTTGGCCTGCTGATTGCAACCCCCGCCTATATTGCCGCTTTCTTTCAGGATGATCTGAGGGTCGTATTTGTCTTGTGGGGTATCGCCGCCGTGTGCCATTACGCCTACCTCGGTGCGCAGTACAACATTGGGCAGGGCGTGGTCAGTAACCGTTCGCGGGCCACTGCAATTGCCATCCTGCTGATTATCGTCTCGCTGATAGGCAATGGTATTGGGCCTTACTTTGTCGGGTTTATGAGTGACCTCTTTATGGGTTTGCAACTTGCCGACAGCGATTTTTCCGGCCAACTAACGCCTGCGATTTGTGGGGCGAAAGAGTCCGGAATAAGCGAGGTTCAACGAATAGTTTGCGACCAGGCGAATTCAACAGGGCTTAAATATGCGGTCTCCGTCACGGTTTTATGGCTCATCGTCGCCGCGGGGTGTTTTCTCATGTCTGCCCGCACGCTCAAGCGCGATTTCGTAGCGCAGTTGGCAACTTAGAACGTTTTAATTGGCCGGGATCACGAGGAGGAGAAAACCCATATAAATGTTTAGTAATCCCAGCCGATTCCAGTGGATATCTCCATGACCCGGCTCGCTGAGCGCTTGTGTTATACCGACCTTGCAAATTTTACCAAGGCATTCAGTGAACACACAGGCGCGCCCCCGTCGGCCTGGCAGGCGCGGGTCAGAGGTGTCTTTGATACTGATTGACGTTTTCGCCACCCGCAGCTTATTTGGGATACTTCTGCCGCACTCTCGCTACAATAAAGTCCACTGCGACCTTTACTTTGGGTACCAAATAACGCTGCTTTTGATACAGCAAATGCACCGCCAAATTGCTATTTTGGCTAATTTGCAGAGCGTGATCGAAAAACAGTTCCTGTAAGGTCCGGTTCTGGAGATACGGTGTCAGAAGCCAACGAGGGGCCATCACGATTCCGAGGCCACTGACGGCTTTATCTGCCAGCCACTTGCCGTTGTTGGATACCGCTACTTGTGGAGCCGAGACGTCCACCCATTGCCCATCTAATTCGCTCAGCCAGGGACTTGGGCCCTGGGG
>JBALVT010000192.1:0-8116 GCA_036961345.1 Halioglobus sp. | reverse complement strand
CCTCACAATCCGGATCATCCAGTGAACAGGCCTCTGGTACCGGCGCGGGTTGAGCTGGTGCATCGTTACCAGAGGAAACAGCATTTAACGAACCGGTGTCAATGGTGGATTTTTCTGTTCCTGTGGCCGCCAGCGAACGCAAATAGTAGGTGGTTTTCAAGCCGCTATACCAGGCCATGCGGTAGGTGATATCCAGCTTCTTGCCATTGGCGTTATTGATGTACAGGTTCAGAGATTGTGCCTGGTCAATCCACTTCTGGCGTCGGCTTGCCGACTCGACCAGCCAGCGGGGCTCAACTTCAAAAGCGGTGCAATAGATAGCTTTCAAGTCGGCGGGCACTCGCTCTACCGCCTGGACACTGCCATCGTAATATTTCAGGTCATTGACCATCACCTGGTCCCAGAGCTTGCGCGCTTTCAAATCCTTGACCAGATAGGGGTTCACCACGGTGAACTCCCCGGACAGGTTCGATTTAACGTACAGGTTTTGGTAGGTCGGCTCAATAGACTGTGAGACACCCGTGATATTGGCGATGGTTGCTGTCGGCGCGATTGCCATAATGTTCGAGTTGCGAATACCCTGTTTTTTTACTGTGCTGCGCAGGGCGTCCCAGTCAAGAGTCTGGCTTTTATCGACCTGAATGTAATCAGCGCCGCGGTTTTCAATCAGAAGGTCAAGGGAATCGATTGGGAACACGCCCTGGCTCCACAATGATCCTTCGTAGCTTTCATAACTACCGCGTTCGGCGGCCAGGGCGCTGGAGGCTTCAATGGCAAAGTAACTAATGGCTTCCATGGAGCGGTCGGCAAATTCAACAGCGTCATCAGTGCCGTAGGCGAGGTGCTGCTTGTACAAGGCGTCCTGAAAGCCCATTAATCCAAGCCCTACTGGACGGTGACGCATATTCGAGGTGCGGGCCTGAGGTACCGAGTAGTAGTTTATATCGATAACGTTATCCAGCATTCGCACGGCGGTACGCACCGTCTTGCCCAGCTTCTCAAGATTCAGACCGTTTTCATCGATATGTTGAGGGAGGTTGATTGATCCCAGGTTGCACACGGCAATTTCATCTTCGCTGGTGTTCAATGTGATCTCGGTACACAAATTGGACGAGTGAACCACACCTACATGTTGTTGTGGTGAACGCAGGTTGCAAGGGTCTTTGAAGGTGACCCAGGGGTGGCCGGTTTCAAATAACATGCCCAACATTTTGCGCCATAGGTTCTCAGCTTTCAGTGTTTTGAATAGCTTGAGTTCGCCACGTCGAGTCATTTCCTCGTATTCTTCATAGCGTGTTTCAAACGCTTTGCCGTATAGGTCGTGTAGGTCTGGTGCGTCGTTGGGTGAAAATAGGGTCCAGTCGCCACCGTCAAAAACACGCTTCATGAAGAGATCGGGAATCCAGTTAGCGCTGTTCATGTCGTGTGTGCGACGGCGATCGTCACCGGTATTTTTTCGCAGCTCAACAAACTCTTCGATATCCAGATGCCAGGTTTCAAGGTATGCACAGACGGCGCCCTTGCGTTTGCCACCCTGGTTTACGGCTACGGCAGTATCATTGACCACTTTCAAAAAGGGTACGACGCCCTGCGATTTGCCATTGGTACCCTTAATATAAGCGCCCAGGGCGCGCACTGGCGTCCAGTCGTTGCCCAGTCCGCCGGCGAACTTGGAGAGCATGGCATTGTCGCGAATAGCACCATAAATGCCGTGCAGGTCATCGGGTACGGTTGTCAGGTAACAAGAGGACAGCTGCGGACGCAGTGTGCCCGCATTGAACAAAGTGGGCGTAGAGCTCATATAATCAAACGATGACAGCAGCTCGTAGAATTCTATGGCTCTGGCGTTTTTGTCATCTTCTTCGCTCGCAAGACCCATGGCCACGCGCATGAAGAAAACCTGTGGTAGCTCAAAACGCACGTCATCACTGTGGATGAAATAGCGGTCGTAAAGGGTTTGCAGACCGAGGTAGGTAAATTGCAGGTCACGCTCAGGTAACAATGCTTCGCCCAATCGATTCAGGTCGAATTCCTGCAGATGCGGAGAGAGCAGTTCCAGCTCAACGCCACGGGCGATATAGGCGTGCAGTGCTTTGCTATACAGCTTCGACATATCTGCCTGGGTAGCACTTTTGGCGACGCCGAGAAAATTCAGAGCCTCTGCTCGCAGGTTGTCACACAGAAGTCTGGCTGCGGCGTAGGAATAGTTGGGCTCTTGCTCGATCATGGTACGCGCAGTAATCACCAAAGAAGTGCTCAGTTCTGCTGCGGTCAGGCCGTCATAAAGGTTTTTCAGCGCCTCGTCGAGGATTTGCGCCTCGCTAACATCTTCGAGATTGGAGCACGCTTCACTAACGATAGTGTGAATGCGGTCCAGATCCAGCGGTGCGCGGCTGCCATCGATTTGAACAACGGTAATGTTTCCCGCTGCTGCCTGTGTCTCGGGAGAGAGAGCTTGTCTGGCGGCGCGTTTTCGAGCTTGTTCTTCTCTGTAAATGACATAGTCGCGGGCGATTTTGTGTTCACCGGAACGCATCAGAGAAAGTTCAACCTGATCCTGAACATCCTCGATATGAATCGTGCCGCCAGAGGGCATGCGGCGCTGGAATGTCGCTGTTACCTGGTCGGTTAATTTCGCCACAGTTTCGTGGATGCGGCTGGATGCAGCAGCTGTGCCCCCTTCTACTGCCAGGAAAGCTTTGGTGATCGCTACCGAAATTTTGCTGTTCTCAAAGGGAACCACGGTGCCGTTTCGTTTGATAAGGCGAATCTGCCCGGGTGCGGTGGCGCTCAGCTCGGCGCTCACCGTCTGATTTTGCTGCGGGTTGCTGGTTGTTTCGGGGGCTGTTCCTGGCTGGGTGGTCTCTGTCTGCATGTCTACTCCGACGTGTTGGCGTTAGGGCCTTATTTTTGTGGTTAAAACTGTGTTACCGCAAAATAATACTGTTTTGAAAACGTTTCTTTATAAATGCAACAGCAGCTGTATTGCCCTGTCACAATTATTGCCGTCGCTAATGCCTGTTTCGGGCGTCGCGATTGGCTGTGTTACTGATTTGATGCGCCCCTGTCCGGTATCTGGCTTTTATGCCTGTTCTTTTGTTTATTATTTAACCGGTGTACCCCATATGTAGGGGTTGTTGGCTGACTTGGGTACAAGATAATGCGCAATAGGCTAATTTGCAAGGGCATTAGCCTGGGTTTTTGCTGTGGATAACTTGTGCATAGGTGGCTCGGTCTGCGCTCACTAACTGCGAAGGCCACGCACCGTAAGGATGTGGGAAAAATAGTGCCGTTTGGAGCAAATTCTAGCGCAAGCTACTTATTTTTTTATAAGAAAGTGGCTGTCTAGAAGCTTTGGTTATTTGGCCGGAAAAAGCCGAGAGCATTAGGGTCTATAAACTCAACTATTTGCCAGTAACAAGGTCTCCACTAATGCTTTTTGGGCGTGCAGGCGGTTTTCTGCTTCGTCCCAAATTACGCTGTGCGGCGCATCCATCAGGCCGGCGCTGATTTCTTCACCGCGGTGGGCCGGCAGGCAGTGCATATAGAGCGCATCGCTCGCAGCGAGGTCCATAAGTTCTTCATTTACCTGGTAGGGAGCGAAGAGTTTGGCACGTTCGCGTTGTTCTGCTTCCTGGCCCATAGACGCCCATACATCGGTGACAACCAGATCCGCGTTGCGGGCCGCCGTGGCCAGGTCATGCTCTATAGTGACTCGGTCACTATTGGCTTTTAGTAATGCGGCATCGGGTTCAAAACCGGGAGGGCAGCTGATACGCAGTTCAAAGTCAAATTGTCGGGCTGCATTAATATAGGATTGGCACATATTGTTGCCGTCTCCGACCCAGCAAGCCGTTTTCCCGGCGATTGCCCCGCGGTGTTCGCTCCAGGTTTGCATGTCGGCCAATAACTGGCAGGGGTGATAGTCATCGCTTAAGGCGTTGATCACCGGAACACTGGAATGTTGTGCGAAGCGCTCGACAATATCGTGGCCGAAGGTTCGTATCATCACAATATCAACCATGGACGAGATTACTATGGCGCTGTCTTCTATCGGTTCGCCGCGACCCAGTTGCGTGTCCTGTGAGGACAGGAACATGGCATGGCCACCCAAATGTGCCATCCCGGCTTCAAATGATACCCGGGTGCGAGTGGATGATTTGGCAAAAATCATGGCCATGACTTTTCCGGGAAAGTTCCGCTGGTCGACATTCGAATGGTGTTCGCGTTTCATTTCGGAAGCGCGGCTAATCATTGAGCGCAGTTCCGCCGGGCTGAAATCGAGCAGTGTCAGAAAGTGTCTGGGTGCAGACATGGTGGAGTCCTCTAGTCGGATAGTGCCGTTCTGGTTTTAAGCTTGATCTTCAACAAGTTCGCGAATCAGTTCTGCGACGCCTCGGCCCAGCTGCTGTGCCTCCTGGGCATTGATAATCAGGGGGGGTAACAGGCGGATCGTATTGCCGGCGGTGACATTGATCAGGAGGCCTCGTGACAAAGCCCTACCCACCAGTTCAGGGCAGTCCCGGTCGAGTTGAATGCCGATCATGAGTCCCCTGGCTCTTATTTCCACCAAGGCGGGGTTTTCTCCAAGTGCGGACTCGATTTCATTGCGGATGATTTGCCCCATTGCTGTGGCATTGGCCGGTAATGCCTGATCAGTAATTGTATTAATCACTGCCATGGCGGTGGCACAGGCGAGCGGATTGCCGCCATAGGTGGAGCCGTGGTTGCCGGCAGAAAACACTGATGCTGCTGCCCCGCGTGCCAGGCAGACGCCGATGGGGAAACCATTGCCCAGGCCTTTGGCGGTAGTGACAACATCCGGTGTGATTCCCAGTCCCTGATAGGCGAAATAGGTGCCGGTGCGGCCATTGCCCGTTTGCACTTCATCGAACATGAGCAGCCAGCCCTGGGTGTCGCACAAGTCGCGTAAAGCCTGCAGATATTCGGCGTCAGCTGGGTTTACACCTCCCTCTCCTTGAATGGGCTCTATCAGGACGGCCACGACATCCGGATTATTGCTGGCAATTTGATTTATTGCCTCGATATCGTTTAGTGGCGCTCGCGTGAATCCTGCTATCAGGGGTTCAAAACCCGCCTGAATCTTTCGATTACCGGTGGCTGTTAACGTGGCAAGCGTACGGCCGTGAAACGCACCTTCTAAAACTACAATCGTCGGTTTGCTGATGTTTTTCTGGTGGCCGAAGAGGCGTGCCAGCTTAATGGCTGCCTCGTTGGCTTCCGCGCCAGAATTGCCAAAAAAACAGGCATCCATTCCGGCAAGTTCGGTTAGGCGCTGGGCCAATAGCTCTTGGGCCTCTACGCGGTAAAGATTGGAGGTATGTATCAGTTTTGCAGCTTGGTCAGTGATAGCTTTGGTCACCGCAGGGTGCGCATGCCCCAGAGCATTCACTCCTATGCCAGCGATTCCATCCAGATAACGACGTCCATCCGTGTCCACGAGATATACGCCTTCGCCGTGGCTAAAAGTTATGGGCAGTCTCGCGTAAGTATCCATCAGCGCCGACATGATTGCTCTCCTCCCAGAAACGCAAAAAGGCAGCGGGTGCTGCCTCAATTACGGGAACTATATCGGGGTTGAGCATACTTGGCAAATAGACTGGGTTTGAAGGAGAAATTTGTCGTTAATGAGGGTAGAATGTTGCGCTCATAAAGCCTATGAGCCTAAGGGTTCACGCCACGATCAGCATAAACAGGATGTAAGATGGATATTATCGACACAATTAAAGAACAGATTGAGAGCAATGATATATTGCTGTACATGAAAGGTTCCCCCAATCAGCCACAGTGCGGGTTCTCTGCGCGTACTACACAAGCTTTAATGGAGTGTGGTGAACGCTTTGCTTACGTGGATATTTTATCCAACCCGGAAATTCGAGAGAATTTGCCAAAGTATGCCAATTGGCCAACTTTTCCCCAGCTATGGGTTAAAGGTGAGCTGGTCGGAGGGTGTGACATCATCACTGAAATGTTTGAAAGCGGTGAGCTGCAGACCCTGATTAAGGAAGCCGGCACGCCAGCTGCAGAAGGCTAAGCTGCTTGTAAAACCTGTATTGAATAAAAAAGGCGGGCCGCAAAGCCCGCCTTTTTTGTGGGAATAAGCCGGTGCGCCGATGCGCCGATGTGCCGGGTCAGGCAGGTTTCACCGTATGCATGGCTGTTTGGATATAATTTTGTAGGCCGACCTTATCAATCAGGCCCAGCTGTGTTTCCAGCCAGTCGATGTGTTCTTCTTCAGCTTCCATAATTTCAACAAACAGATCGCGAGAGACATAATCTGCCACTGATTCGCAGTAGCTGACCGCCGCTTTAAGGTCAACGTGTGCCACGTGCTCCAGTTTTAAGTCGCTGGCCAGCATCTCCTGGGTATTTTCGCCTATGCAGAGCTTGCCAAGATCCTGCAGGTTGGGTAGACCTTCCAGAAATAAAATACGCTCGATCAGTTTATCGGCGTGTTTCATTTCATCAATGGATTCATGGTACTCGTGGTCGGCCAACTCCTGGATTCCCCAGTCCTTATACATGCGAGCATGCAGAAAATACTGATTAATCGCGACCATCTCGTTGCCGAGAACCTTGTTCAAATGTTCAATAACTTTGGCATCACCTTGCATTGTAAACCTCCACTGCTTTGGAAAACGGCATGATGCGCTCATCACCGGACGATGTCAACGTAAGTTATTGATTTTAAACGTATTTGTAATGATAATCTAAGTGATTATCAACGCGATTCGCAGCTGGCTGATGCGGTAGGTCTGGCGGGGCTAATTAACTCACTGCGTAGAACAATTGCTCGTTGTCAGCAAGATCATTGAGAGATTCGCGAACGATTTCTCGAGTCAGAATCCCACACTTGCCACATTGGCTAGCGACACCGAGGGTATTGCGAACGTCTCGCATAGAGCTGGCGCCGTCTTCGACGGCGGCTCGGATTTGGGTGTCGGTGATGCCTTTACAGATGCATACGTACATTACTTTTTTCGACCTGCGAGCTGCATGTGTTGGTTGAGGCTGTTACGTTAATCGTAATGAGAATGATTGTCAACATCAAATGCGATTGGTGATCATTACGGGAATAGTGACTGGCATCATTCCTGGAGCTCTATGCTATTGCGTAGGTATATTGTCCTCGGGCAGTCCATAGCTTTTCGCTATGCATGTAATGTTCAGAATTTAGTGGGATGAACGCCCCCGCCTGTGTATTATCCTGCCGCTTGATGATTCTGCTACCGCATAGGGCGGTTAGAGTTTCATTAGTCATTTACTAGGGAGAATTTAAATATGGGCGTTTTGGTTGGTAAATCCGCTCCGGATTTTGACGTGGCAGCGGTTTTGGGTAATGGTGAAATCGTCGACTCTTATAAGCGGTCGGAGGCTATGAAGGGTAAATATGGCCTGATTTTCTTCTACCCGCTGGATTTTACCTTTGTCTGCCCCTCAGAGCTGATAGCGCTTGATCACCGCATGGACAAGTTTCGCGAGTTGGGTGTTGAAGTGGTCGCTGTGTCAATCGACTCGCAGTTCACCCACAACGCCTGGCGGAACACCCCCATCGATAAAGGTGGTATCGGTCAAGTGACCTACACCATGGCAGCCGATGTGAATCACGATATTTGTCGTGCTTACGACGTTGAAACTGCCGATGGCGTGGCCTTCCGTGGTGCTTTTATCATTGGCAAAGAGGGCGATGTTCGTTCCCAGCTGATCAACGACTTGCCCCTGGGCCGCAATATCGATGAACTTATTCGCCTGGTGGAGGCACTTCAGTTCACAGATGAGCACGGCGAGGTTTGCCCCGCTGGATGGAATAAAGGTGACAAGGGAATGGATGCCTCGCCCGATGGCGTTGCCCAGTACCTGTCGGAGAATGCTGAGGCGCTATAGCCCGAATGGTATTTGCTTAAAGGGAGTTATTTATCCCGCAGGCCCTACTTGTCGATACGCCTGGGCGGCCCCCCCCAACCGGTTGGAACCCCACGCCCTTTTGGGGATATCGACAAGCAGGACCTGCTACCACCGAGCTGACAGTCTCCGTTCGGTTGGAGCCCGTGTCCTTGGGGATATCGACAAGCAGGGCCAGCCACCACTGAGCTAG
>JBALVT010000191.1:0-8135 GCA_036961345.1 Halioglobus sp. | reverse complement strand
GGCTTAACTCTGGTTTTGGTTTTGGCAGCTGCTTTGTTCTTCCCAGCTGACGCTTTACTCAGTCTTTGCAGGCCATAGTCTATGCCCTGTACAAACAATTGCGGGTTCTCCACTACGCTACCGTCGCAGAGAAAGCCGATAGTGATGCTCTGGTCGACAGACGTAATTCCGCCGCTGACAGCCAGAATGTCCACCGCCGGAATCATGGGAATGCTTTCTGCCATGCGACCATTTGCGATATACACCGGCAATCTTGGGCCCGGTACATTACTGAACAGGCCGTTGACCAGTACCATGCTATTGCCGAAGCGTCCCATCAGGTCAAGTTTGTCGGCTAAAAACAGAGTAGCGTCTATCGCAATAGGGAAAAGTAGCGAAGCCAGTTCCTCGGCATCGACAATAGGGGTTTCAGGGCGCATGGCATTTTTTATTTCCTGGGCATCCGCGTGAATGGCCGCCAGCCGCTGTATTGGGTCGGGTATAGTGTTATGCAGGCAAATGCGCCCCGTAGTCACTTTGTTGCCCCCGGTTGTCGAACTATCTGCGCGGGTGCTGACCGGCATGCCGCACCATAGGTCGAAGTCTATGTCTTCACCGGTTTGGGCGAAGTAGTGTTCCATGGCATAGCTGTAGAGTAGCAGTCCCACGTCGTTTACGGTTGCACCAAAGCGTTTCGCCAATTTTTTTATCGTAGGTAGGGGCAGGGTTTTCCAGCTCACCGTGCGGTGCTCGGAATAGGCACTGATATTGAGTGAGGTACGGCCAACTTCCGGCATTAGTGGCTTGTCGTCGGTATCCTTATCGGCGGTCAGTTTATCTCTCACGCCATCGCCTAACGCGCCCAATATTGGGCCTGTGTTCCTGATCAAAAATCGGGGTGTTTTAACCCACACTCGCTCTCCAGATTCCAGCAAAGCATGCCGCAGCAGACTGAATTTTCCGGGCAACGGCTGTACGTTACGCAAAGGCAAGTCGGGTTGCTCCGGATCTACAGGT
The DNA here is from genome assembly GCA_036961345.1 of Halioglobus sp. Taxonomy (GTDB): domain Bacteria; phylum Pseudomonadota; class Gammaproteobacteria; order Pseudomonadales; family Halieaceae; genus JBALVT01. The sequence continues at coordinate 7,139 of JBALVT010000191.1, read as the reverse complement.
GAGACGTTATAGATAGAGTTCAGTGCTTCAACCATGCCAACACCATCGGCCACCGCGTGATGAATATTGCACATGACAGCGAGTTTTCCACCCTCCAGGCCGTCTATCACCGTCCAGCGCCACATTTGTGATAATACCAACGGCGCGGCAGACAACTCCGCCAGGCGCTGACTCAATTGCGAGTAGTTGCCGGGAGCGGGCAGCTTCTCTACAAAAATGTGATCCCAGATGTCAAAATCAGGGTCCTCAACTTTTCTGACGGTGCCCAGCAGCAGCGGGTCCTGTACAAATTTATTGCGCAGCAGGGGAATTCGCACCAGGCGATTAGCCAGGTGGTCCGCGATGGCCTTGGCATCAAGTGGCGAGTCGCTGCCTGCGGGCTCAAGGATGGAAGCGCCGCCCATCACCGCCTTTAGCACATTATATTGATCGGCTTTGTAGAAAAACTGGTCGAATAATCCAAGGTTATCCATAAACCCCGCTCCTTTTATTATTCGGCTGCCAGGCTGTTTAGCCGGGCCAGCACAATGTTTGTATACGGATTCGTTATATAACAATTTGGGTCTGGGAGTCGTTAACTACAATCGCTCATTGTCGATACCTTGATGCAGGTCATTATCAAAGGGTTCGCCTATAACAGACACTGAAACTATAGGTATAGCCCGAAGCGACATTCAGGTGTCTGATGAGTAAGCGTAAACATAATGTAGCAGCAGCGAATGGTTCGGCCGATCCTGAGCGTGAGTCCTATAGCCTTCGGGCGCATGCTCTAAGAGCACAGTCGGGCATAGCTGATTCAACTGTCTCAGGCGTGATCGAGACGCTCTATAGCGAACACGGTTTTTTTCTATCCCTGCTGGACAGATTGGAGCGCGAAACAGATAAGCTCAAACCCGGCAAGATACCTGACTACCATTTGTTGTTTGAGATCATCGACTACCTGACCCATTATCCCGACCAATTTCACCATCCCCGGGAAGACCTGCTTTTTGCCAAGCTGCTAACCGTAGACAAAAGCTTTAGGACTGACCTGAAGCGGTTGGAGCGAGAACACAAAACCCTGCGCGCGTATAACGACAAATTGTTCGCGGAGTTAAAGCGTATTGCGGCGGGCCGTCGGGTTGATCGTCCGGAACTCATGCGTAACTTAAATCGCTATATAGACGGGTACCGCCGACACATTGCGTTCGAGTCGAAGACAATATTCCCGAAAGCCAAAGGTGAACTCAGTGCTGCGGATTTACGCCAATTGCAGGCTAAAACCCGTTATATCGATGACCCCGTATTTGGTGTGGAGGTAGAGCAGCGATATCGCCGGGTGGAGCGCAGTGTACAGTCCGGGTTCAGCAGTTTTAGGGCCGACCTGATCAGCCGGGAAGTTTCCGGCATTGAGTCAGCTATACGCAACCTGTCCGACATTTTTGAAAGAGTACGTCTTTTACAGGACGGTATTACCCAAATTAATAAAATGGCGGTAGAGCGCAACATGAGCACGGTGCAGCAGCACCTGGGCCAAAACGGTGAGGCCAGCGTCCTACAGTTACCCAATGCGCTGTTGAAGAATCACAAACTATACCTGAAGGAAAGCTTCCAACAGGTCAAAGCGGTTGTGTCTGGCAGCCAACCGGCCCCTGATGAAATGCGAGGCTGAAGCCGTTTCAGTCTGGAGAGAATAGCCATGCCCAGCTGGCAAGCAAAAGTGATGAATACCTGCACCCGCTACATGATGAAACCCATGTTGCGCTTCGGAACTATCGACTCGATGAGAGGCATGACTGCCACTTTCGATGAGCGGCTCGAGGAAACAATGCCGGAAGATATCAAGGCAAAGCTCGTCCGGGGGCCGGGTTACGAGGGCGAATGGGTCAGTATCAGTCGGAAAAGGCCCAGGAAAGTCATCCTCTATTTTCCCGGAGGCGCGTTTATCATGCGTATGGCCGCGCAGCATAAAGCTTTTGTGGCGAAAATATGTCGCCAGGCCAATGCGAAGGCGCTGTTGGTGCATTACCGACTGGCACCGGAGGTTCCGTTTCCGGGGGGGCTGGAGGATTGCCTGGCCGCCTATCATGATCTGCTGGCACAGGGTGTTGCAGCGGAAGATATAACGCTTGCCGGTGATTCTGCCGGTGGTGGGTTGGTGCTCAGCACCTTATTGGCCTTGCGCGATGAGGGCACACCGCTACCCAAAAACGCGATCGTACTTTCCCCTCTGGCGGACCTGACTTACAGCGGTAAATCGCGCGAATTTAACAGGCGCAAGGATCCAATATTACCGACGCATCGCAGGTCCGAAATGCACGCGTTATATATTGGTGAAGCCATACCGGAGGATCGATTTATCTCGCCAATCTTCGCCGATTTTGATGACTTGCCGCCCATTCTGGGCATGGTGGGCAGTACAGAAATACTACTGGATGACACCGTGCGCGCTGCGGCGAAGGCTCGCGAGGCCCAAGTGCCGTTCTACCTCGAAATATGGGAAGAAATGCCCCATGTGTTCCCGATTTTTGGCGTGCTTCCGGAAAGTCAGGTGGCCATCAATCGCATGGCGGCGTTTATTACATCGAGTGAACTGGACCCGTTGCCAGCACAATACGGACGGCATTAGACTAACTTAGCCAGGTTCCCGTGACCGCAATGCAAGAACACGCCTGTGCGCAGCACATTAACTGCGCTACCCTGTGCTCATGGACAAACATCATTTTGCCACAATCAAACCAGCCAAAAGACACTCCATCGCTCGCCTGGAACGCGCAACTATCGCGTCCAGTCAGGCAGCCTTAGAGCTAACCGAACAATTCGAAACAAAGCTGTTCGATCCGGTTGTATATTTTCCATTGGCCGATTGTGAGACCCGGTACTTCAGCGACTCCAGCACGCATACCTTTTGTCGAATCAAAGGCCAGGCCAGTTATTACCATATCACCCTTGATGGGAAAGAATATAAAGACGCGGCTTGGTACTACCCTGAGCCGTTGGCCCAGGTTGAACAAATTCGAGCTTATGTCGCCTTTTCACCAAAATTACTTTCAGTCTCAAGCTAGGCTCGAGACGGGTGCTGATAAGCCTGCTCTTTCAACAACGGCCCAACACCAGACATCATCAGCTACACTGTCTGGCGGTGTTTTCGATTCAGTCAGCGCCACTTTTCACAACACAAGGCACTGCCCGGTAAAGTCAACACTAACCCCGGCAGCATCGGCTTCACAGGCATTATTATAGGTGTTGCCATCTACGCCACACACCGGATCAAAGACCGATGAACAGAAGGTCGGCCCGGAATTACACTCACCCTGATGATCAACGAAGACGCTCGCAGCATCGGCTTCGCAGGCATTATTATAGGTGTTACCATCCGCACCGCAGACCGGGTCGAATACCGTCGAACAGAAGCCAGGCGAGGACGAACACTCGCCTAAGTAGTCAACCCTGAATCCCGCAGCATCAGCTTCACAAGAGTTGCTATAGGTCCTGCCATTCACGCCACATACCGGCTCATAGACCCGCGAACATGACGCGACAGGCTCTTCGTTCGCCGTCTCGCGAAAATGCACCACGATATCTTTGATATAGAATTTGTCCAGAGAGCCTCTGCCGTCACCACGCTTGTTGCGGGAGCAGATCAGTATCTCGTTTTCACCCGCTCGCAGCCTGTCGCCACTAACCGTCTTGTGATACATGATCCACTGCTTGTTCGGTACGTGGGGGAGGTACCCGATGCGGGAACCCTTGTTGCGATCCTTGTCTGCAGAGTCACAGCCGTCGAAGTCCGGCAAGGTGAATCCGTTCAGGTAAACGGCGTTGTACTTCGATTTGTCGGTGCTCCTGATGTACATCTGTATCAGTGCATCTGAATTACGATCAAAGTTTTGAGGCATCTGGAATTCAATCACACGCCGGGGTTTGCTTTTGCCCTGGTCGCCCATGGTGACACTCTTGCTGGAGGCAACGACGTAATCAGAAGCGGCACTCGCTGAGGCGCTGATACCAAGCAGGCAGGCCAATGAAAAAACCAGACGGGCTACGCTTTGACTAAAAGTCGAACGGTGCATTACATACATGTGCTTCTACCTTAACCCGTTGTAATTATTGTTTTTCGCGCTCGCGGGACCTGCTGGCTGATAATTGCCCCAGTGCGAATACCGGCTTTCTTTCACGCGATACAATAGGCAGCAAATTTCGTTCCTCTTTTTCCAATATCGATGTAATACAATGAGTTGATAATTGCCGATAATCCCATATTCCTGAAAGTGTAAAGGAATCTGACACATATCAAGTCTAGTGCCAAGGAGGTGCCCGATATCCCCTAGAATGCCTGGTTCAACGTCAGGTACACAGACTCTTTTCTTTCGCTGGTAGTCACCACGTCCAGTCGAAGGTCTACCCCGGTTCTTCGCTGTATGGCATAACGGGCTCCCAGACCCCCGGCCCAATAGGTGCCATCGTCATCGCGCGTCTCACCATCGGTGCCATAGGAGCCACCGTGTAACTGGGCCACTCCCACGAAACCGATAAACTTGAAGGGTGTGCCCTCAAGCACGTAACGGTACTCTGTCTGCGCGCCGTTCATAAATCGCGCGCGGAACTGCCCCGCCGGGAAACCCCGCAAGATACTCTTGCCTGATAGCGTAGGCAGGTCTCCGTCCGGCGTCTTCTCGCTGGCATACTGGCCGAAGAACTGATGAGCCCACACATCCGCCTTGCGAAAACCGGCACCGTAATAACGGGCATTGATCGTTAGGCGACTGTAGTCCTCGTCAGCTCCCAGCCAGTCCGGTGCCATATCCACGTCCACATCCACCCAGTATGCGACTCGCGGAAAGTATTTATTTTGCCGTGAATCGAGGGAAACTGATGCACCCACACCGCCATTTTCCTGGTCAATGATGCCGTTGCTAATGAGGAAGTCTTCCCCCGCAATATTGTTCGGGCTGTACTCCGATTTCTTATAAAAAACTTGTCCACCCGCATAGAAGTTATCTTGCACCCGAAAGAGTAACTTCTGGGTCACCAGAAAAGTCTTGATCTGGTATTTGATCTCGTCGCCATCCTCGTCAAATTCGCTATTGGTCTTAGCCGGCAGTATGGCTGTATTGGAAATTATATCGTTGCCCTTGTAAAAAGCGTTGTTGCGCACAAACAGGGTCACGCTGTCTGTGTCCGAATACTGGCCGCCCACCTGTAACTGGGAGTTTGAGGACTCTTCATCCAACCGGTACAGGTAAGAGGCGGACAGGCCCACTCCTGTACCCGTCAGTGGCGTACTGGTAATCAGCGGCACAATGCGCAGTGCTTGTTCTTCTTCCGCTGCGGCTACCGTTGCGGGCAGGAGGGACAGAAGGCCTAGCATGGCCAGGCTATAGGTCGTTTTTGAGCTTTTCATTTTGCATTCTATGGTTGATGAGGGCGACAGGATAACTAGCCAATAATGATAGGATCGGCATATGAATACTTACAATAGCTGTAGTCTGGTGAGTAACGCAAAAGTGATTTATACGGTCTTTCTTTTTAGTAGTAAATAGGACGCAACAGGTTCATCTGTCACAGCAAAATCGTAATTCTCTCGTAGGCGCCAATAGGCAGGCTCATTGACCACGATGGAGTTACTTACCGCTGTATCGCGCATCGAGTTTGCCAGCTCAACAGTCTCGCCCCATATATCAAAGCAGGGGCGAGCATCACCAATTACGCCGCTAATTACCTGCCCGGTGGAAATTCCCGCTCGAAAACTGAACGGGTGGTTTACCGTTTGACTAAACTTTCGAACCAGTTCTAAAGCATCAAGGGCAAACATTGCAATCGCCGCGTGATCAGTTTCCTCGTCCTCGTCCTCGCCAATGCCGGTTGCAACCACATAGTTGGTCCCCAGGGTATTCACCTTGTCGATATTGTATTTCTTTATTAGCTCATCGAACTGGTTGAAGACGTCGCTTAATAGTTCTACCAACTGTACGGCTGAAACTCGGTGATACAAGGTTTCGAAGCCAGAAATTGTGGCAAAGAGCACCGTGGCCTCGCTGTGCCAGTCTGCTACGGTAGATTCGTGATCACGCACGCGCTCCGCAACATAGGCGGGTAGCAGGCTGTTCACAAGCTCGTCTGTTCGGGACTTTTGTTGCTCAAGATCGTGAAAATTACTCGCGGCAAAATTGTTATAAAAATTAACCAACAGATAAAGGGTGGTACCCAATAGGACAACGTTCATGTAGTAAGCGACGTTGAAAAAAGATTCACTAATTAAGAGCTGGGCTTCATAGCGGTTTTGCAAAGCAACGGCGGCGAAAAATGCAGCGGACATAAAGATTAGGGCCAAAAATTTCCCCCGCTTGTGCTGTTTGCTAAAAAGTAATACCGGAAAAATTATCAGGCCTGGGAAAAAATATTCGATTCCCCGGAACTTGCCAGCCACCACCATGATGACCACCCAATAGATAATCAGCGAACTGATAAACAACCACTTGGCAGATTCTGAGCGGTCTGTTCCCTGCAGAACAAGCACCATTAAAAAGCTGAGAAAAGTGATACCGTTGACAACGGTCAGAATAATCATGCCCTCAACGAATAATCCCGCAATTACCCAACAGAGGTTGATCATAATCAAGCATAGGGCTGCTGTATTGATCGTGCGCACGGACACCAGTTCTTCAAGTTCTGAATAGCTGGTTAGCCCAAGATCAAGCACGGTACGCAGTGGGCCGGCACGAGCGCTTGGGTTGGTGGTCGCAGGTTTCTGAGCTGCATCGACAGCTGTCTTATTTTTGCTGGCGATAAACATCAGTTGCACCACGCCCCAGATCGCGGCCAACATCGTTGTCAGGCCCACGATCGAGCTGATTATCGGTTCTTGCTCTTTTAGCACTAACAGAAACTGATCAAACATGGGTGCTTCCCTGGATCCCGGATAACGCAGGCAGTGCTGGTTTTTTTTCTAACCGCCTACTTAGCAGACAAGTTAATGTCACTTTGGCCCAGAATCAAGGAATGATTCGGTATCACCGTTAGTCGAGAGGCGGTAAGACGCTGGTGTATCAAGTTCAGAGCTCTATACACCCGAAGATAGAAACGGAATCTGGGGGGGTGCTGTAGAATAAAGAGATCTGAAAGCCGTTGCGCTGCGTAAGGTGCTTTATCGTGACTCA
>JBALVT010000190.1:0-8191 GCA_036961345.1 Halioglobus sp. | reverse complement strand
CGAGGCGCAAATGGATTGTGTAAATCTACTTGTTCCAGGGTCGTTTGGACTTGATGAGCAGAATATCCCACTGGCAACAGGCGTGCAGTTACCAATGCCGGCTGAGTTGCTGGAAAGTGTCGCGTTGTTTCTGCGCGATGATTTGTCTGCACACCTCAATCCGGAAATGGGTTTCCTGGCTCGCGTGGCGGCGAACTCCCTTGGTATTGTGCAGCGTGAAATTGTCTATGGGCCACAATTAGCTACAGGCGAACATGGGCGTTTGAAAACGCTGTTAGAGAGTGATGGAAAAATCGATAATTTGCGTCGAGAGCTAGTCAATAAGCTGCGCGGCACTATGGACTTGGATCAACCTGGTCTGGCAGAGCATTTGAGGTTGACCGTGGCGGGGCAGCTGTCGATCGATCAGCCCAAGTATTCAGGTTTGTAAATAACCTCGCCGTTGTCCTGCACAATCCAGGACATTATGGAATTGAGGTGGTAAAGCTGATTGCCTGTGCCCCTGGCTCCGACCAGTTGCTTTGAGGTAGGTTGCACATAGCCGGTTTCATCAATTGCGCGGCTGCGCAGTTCGGCCGCCGCTCCGTCCCATTTCCAGGGAAGGTTAAAACGCGTATGCGCCTTGGGTAGAATCGGCCCTTGTAAATTTGCTGTTTCCCATGATCTTCCGCCATTGCTACTGACTTCCACCGCCTTGATTTTTCCGCGCCCACTCCAGGCCAGTCCCCGAATTTCATGCCAGCCTTTTTCCAGTGTCATGGGATATGTCGGGCTTGTTATGATTGACCTGGCATCCATGACGACACTGAACATGCGGGCAGTGTCATCTTTCAGTGGGTCAGTGTATTTCGAGGTCTCTTCTCGAGTCATAAAGGGGGCGTCGGAAATTTCCAGGCGACGCAACCACTTGATGTTGGTATTGCCCTCCCAGCCGGGCAGTAACAGACGCATTGGATAACCCTGTTCCGGGCGGATTGCCTCGCCATTTTGCGCGTAGACAATTAGCGCGTCCTCCCAGGCCTTTGTCAGAGGTATGCTGCGTGTCATTAAGGGGGCATCTGAACCCTCAGCCAGAAACCAGCTCGCGCCTGGTTTCACGCCAACTTCGCGCAATAATGTACCCAGCGCTACACCTGTCCATTCACTCTGGCTGGTCAACCCACATAACATTTGCGGCGAGCTTTTTTCACCTGCACGTGTGTTCAGGTTTCCCGAGCATTCGATGAAACATGTGCGCGTAACCGAAGGAAGGCGTTTTAATTCTGCCAGGTTAAATTTTAGCGGTCGCTCGACCATGCCGTGGATGACCAATTCGTGACTGGCCGGGTCGATATTGGGTATTCCGCCATGATGGCGTTCAAAATGTAAATCCGATGGGGTAATTGTGCCGTGGAGTTGCTCTAGCGGCGTTAGTGAAACAATGTTGAACGCCGGTATTCTAGCGAGAGATTCGTGTGTCGACTTTCCACCCAGTTCGGTGGGGCTTTTCCCCGGGGCGCGTGTCGGATAAGCGGGGGCTTCGGCAAGTGAGCGAATACTGCCGGCCAAACTCGCTGTTGCCGTCAGCCCGGCGAGGAATTTTCGCCGAGAGGACTTGGGAAGTGCAATTTTTTTGCTCATAGCTGTTCTCCGCGTTAGCGCACCTCGGCCCCGCCGCGCCTGGCGTCCGGAACAAAGCGGTGTTGGGCAGGCATAATGATTTTTGCAAGGTTATCCTGCGAAAGAGTCGCGTCGGCAGGCACTATTTTGTTCAGGTGAAGTAGGTAGGCGACCAGTCCATAAACCTGTTGGGTATTCAGGGAGCCGGGCGCATCGTAGGGCATTGCTCGATTAATATAGTCAAAGAGAGTTGTAGCGTAAGGCCAGTAATTGCCAATGGTTTTTACGGAGCTTGGGTCGGTGGCGAAAGGGAATGCATCCTCGGCTATCCTGCCTGCCAACTGATCAAAGGGGCCGCCGATACCACTGGCACCGTGGCATGCCACACATTTTTCACCGTAGAGCTGTTCTCCCATCGCTACCGTGCCGCTACCGGCAGGAAGCCCACGTCCATCTGGCCGTACATCTTTGTCCCAGGCGGCGATTTCAGAGTTCGCTACAGGGCGGCCAATACCATAGCTGACCTCTTGTTCAGCCTGTGCGTGCGCAATAGTAGCTGACAAAACCACTAAAGCGACGTTTTTCAAGTGATAGCTAAACATGTCTCGAGCCCCGGATGTCAGAGTTTTTTGCGGTGTTTTCGATAGATACCTCGAATCCATTGCAGTGATGGCCTGTTGTGCCAGCTTTTTTGTGTGGCTGCCATTCTCGGTGGTAATTCCATGAATCGCCCAGAGGGATGTCCCTCAGGTGCGGCCTGTCGTGCAAATAAGCTGGCAGCGGCAATATCAACCCTGGAGAATCGGTCGGCAACGAGGTAGCTTCTACCATCGGCTAGTAACTCATCGATCCAGGCCAGTTCCCGGTTGACGATTTGTTTGGATTCTTCACCTTGTGCCGCACCCAGATCCATCATTTGAATCATCATTTCTCGGATCATCGGCCATTCCTTGGTTACGGACTCTCTTTCCGCTGGCTGCAGATCCTTGGTGAAAGTCTGCAGCACCATGTTGGAATTCTCTACCAATGCCTCACTATAAAAATAGCGCCGCGTGTGGACACCAGCAACATTGTCTAGTCGTTGTTCAAAATCAAGGCATTGTGTTTCTTTATCAGGCGGCGTTAAGCTGTGTTGCGTCGCAGTATTCTTTTGTGCCCAATCTATGATCTCAGCAGAGCCCTGGATCACCTCGTTTGTGTCAGCAAGAATGGGTAGAGACGATGCTGGAACGCCCAAATTTTTTGCCACATCGATGTGCATTCCGGGCGATAGATACCTTATCTGGTGGTCAATTTCGAGATAATCCAGCGCCCAGCGGGCTTTTTCGCAATAGTGGGAAATTGCAAAGATATAGAGTATTGGCTTATTCAATAAACTGTCCCTTGTAGTGAGTTTTTGGAGACAGGAAAACCCCCATGATACGCAGTCGATTAGCCAAATCGTTCTTAGAAAAATATCATTTTTCCAGCAGCTTAGCTCCTTATGTAGTGTAGACCGCGAGACGCTTGCGTACTATGCTGTTTTTGCTTATTGCAACAATGCGCCTTTGGGTGCGACACCACACTACATTGGTCTACAGGGGAGATCTGAAACATGCATGACATGGTTATTCGAGGTGGCAAGGTATATGACGGGAGTGGGGCCGACCCGGTTTTGGCTGATGTAGCGATCGACGGTGGGCAAATCACCTGCGTGGGTGTTGTTGATCAATCAGGCACCGAGGAACTCGATGCATCCGGGAAAATTGTAACCCCCGGTTTCGTTGATATACATACGCATTTCGATGGCCAGGTTACCTGGGATCCGCTACTGGCTCCCTCGTCTTATCACGGCGTGACCACCATAGTCACCGGCAACTGTGGGGTGGGATTTGCGCCGTGCAAACCCGAACAGCGGGACTGGCTGATTGGGTTGATGGAAGGTGTGGAGGATATTCCCGGTACAGCCTTACACGAGGGTATTCAATGGCAGTGGGAAACGTTTCCCGAATACCTCGATGTACTTGAAACCAAACCTTTGGCGCTTGATGTAGGCACACAGATTCCACATGGTGCCGTTAGGGTATATGTTATGGGGCAACGCGGAGTGGATCACGAAAATGCGTCTCCCGAAGAAATCGACACTATGGCGGATTTGGTCAATGAGGCCATTACTGCCGGAGCACTGGGTTTCAGTACATCCCGAACCGAAAAACATAAGGATTCAAGCGGTGTGTTAACGCCGACGATTACCGCTCACGAAGATGAGCTGCTTGGTATTGCCGAGGCCGTGGGCAATACAGGCACCGGGGTATTACAGGGCATTTCCGATTTCTACAATTTTGAGGCTGAATTCGCCCTGTTCAAAAATATGTCGAAAATCGCCGGACGCCCGATTTCACTCACCGTGGAACAGCAAGATGCCAGGCCCGAATGGTGGACCCAGTTGCTCAACAGCATCACTGACGCGCAGGCCGAGGGGGTTGATATGTATGGTCAGGTGCCACCGCGTGCTACCGGGGTGTTGCTGGGATTAACGGCCAGTCTCAATCCATTCACTCTGTACGAGGCCTACCACGAAATCTCTGCCAAACCCTTGCACGAACAAGTTGCGATTATGCGAACAGCTGAATTTCGGGAACGGCTGTTAAACTCGGAGAAAATTGATATGGGCGCGCCGCTGCTGCAAGAAATATTGTACAGTTTTGGCAAACTTTATCGATTGGGCGAGCCGGCGAACTATGAACCCGACCCCGTCGATTCCTTCGGGCATCGTGCAGCGGCGCAGGGGTTGAGCCCTGAGGAACTTATCTATGACGCGCTGCTGGAAAAGGACGGCAGGGCGCTGCTCTACCATCCTCTGTTCAATTATGAGAATGGCAATCTCGACCATGTGAAAACCATGCTGGACCACCCCTATACTTTTTCTGGTTTGGGAGATGCTGGTGCCCACTGCGGTGCCTTGTGCGATGCGAGCTTTCCCACAACGCTGATACAACACTGGGGGCGTGATAGAACCCGGGGAGACAAAATACCTCTACAGAAATTGATAAAAATGCAGACCAGCGAAACAGCTGAACAATTGGGTTTGATGGACAGGGGTTTACTCAAACCCGGCTACAAGGCAGATGTTAATATTATCGACTACGACAATTTGATTTTGCACGAGCCTGAAATCGTCTACGATTTACCGGCAAACGGTAGGCGCCTGGTGCAAAAAGCCACAGGTTACGATGCCACTGTTATCGCCGGCAAAGTGGCCTTTCGCAATGGCGAATCTACGGGTGAACTCAATGGCAAGTTAATACGCGGCGCTCAGCCTGCGCCGCGTGCGTAACACAGTTTGCGCAGTGGTTAGTGTATGTCCAGGTCGAACTCCTGGCTGACAATGGCCGTGCCGTTAACCATGATTTCCAAAATCTGCGTGCCACTGTAGTATTTTCGTGTCGTAATCAATTTAATGGCATGAGATTTTTCCAGGACCTGTGTGTCGCCAGGTCCTAGTTCAACAGATTTCAGTTTGAACACTTTGGGTTTTGTCCTGCCATTGGATTTCATAAAGTGAATCGCGAAATCCACCACGAATTTTTGCACCTCAGTGGCCTGTGATCGCAGTTCCACCTGAAACTCCAGTGAGTCACCCAGGCGCAGTTTTTTCTGGATGATCGTTAGTACAGGCGAAGCCAGGTCAATGGATTCACTATAGCCCAACAATGGGAATATGGCGGGGTGGCCCGCCTTCACTAAAGTTCTGGTGGCGTGTTTTATCACCCAGAGTACGTCTTCAGATGCTTGCGGATACCAGCCCTGACAGAGTTCAATAACCAGATCCGGGTGATCTTTGGCGATATCGTTTAAGTGGTTCGCCACAGAGCGGCGCACATAGCTGCTGGGGTCTGCCTTCAGGGCATCCAGTAACGGCAGGTTGGGGCCGGGATCATTAACATAGGGTTTGAGTTGCATGCCCCAGGGAAGGCGAGGGCGGGTTCCCTCTGATACCAGGCGCCGCACATGTTCGCTCTCGTCATCTACCCACAGTTTGAGCTGTTGTTGGCAATACTCGGGATGGGCCAGTAAGAAAGGTCGAATCGCAAATTCCGCAGAAAAAAGCCCCGTGAGATGTTTCAGGGTCTCCAGGGCGAGTTTTGGGTGTTCCAGCCCATAGACACTGCTGTAGTCAATCAGTGGCCAGGCGGCAAAACCGCGCATTGCGTCATTGGGGTCGCCATAGTCCCAGATCTCCGGTAGTTGTTTTAATAGTTGGGCGGTGGTCGTAAAGTCTTGCGGCAGGAATCGATGAAGAACTGTAATCAAGTGCGAGACGCGCTGCTTGAGTTCCAGCGTCTCCAACCCAGCCATCGCCTGGGTTGAAAAAGCGGAGCTGTCAAAATCGGAATACAGCTCCCCCATAATACTCGCAATGCGCTTTACGGCATTTTTTGACAAACCATTTTTCATTGGTTCCACTGCTTTTTTGTGCCTCCGGGCTACTTCTCTTCCAGCTCGAAGCTTAATCCAGCGTTCGCTTGCAGGCGCTCTATCAGTGCTGATCCCATTGCCGCAGCCGGCGTTAGAATTCCACCCGCGTTTGCATCCGGGTTCTTGAGAAGGCATACGGCACTTTCTACAATCATTTTGCTGGTCGACCCGTAACCCGGATCCATGTCGCCTTTGACGCCCGCGCTGATTGTTCTGCCGTCGGCAGTATGGCCGACAAATAACAGATCATAAAAACCTTTTTCACGCTGCTCTCTGGTGGGTCCTTCGCCAGGTTGTGTTGTGTCGTTGGCCATGGATTTGTCTGCCGCAACAGCCTTGGCGATAGCTTCTCCGCTCTCGCCCGGCCCTGTGATGAGCATTTCATCGTAAACAAAATCTTCACCGTAGAGATGCGAAAGCAAAAGATTGGAACGGTGTATATTTTTGGTATTGATAGTGGCCATGACAAAAGGTGCCACCCAGCTCTCAATGGCTTCGTCATACATGGGTTTCATGCCATGGGGTTGTTTGGCGCCGGTGAATCCCGGCGTCAACGCAAATGGGCTGCCAAGGGTTGCCAATAGTTCCGGATCTTTTGCCGCGGCGGCCATCGTTGCTTTGAAACTCGCCAGAGTGCCACCAGACCAGGTGCCATCCATTGCGCGAACACGACCTCGTACTCTGGGAAGTGTTTCGCCGTATTTGTTGAGCGCGGCTTGCTGGAGAAATAATACACCCAGGTCGAAAGGTATAGAGTCGAAACCACAGGAAAATACGATACGAGCGCCGCTCTCTTTCGCGGTATCTGCATGAGCACTGATCATTTCCTTCATCCAGGCGGGCTCCCCGCACAGATCAACATAGTCGGTGCCGGCCGCAGCGCAGGCGGCTACCAGATCATTTCCGTATAGCTGATACGGGCCTACTGTGGTCAGAACAACCCGGCAACTTTCTGCCAACCGTTTGATTGATGCTGGATCACCGGCATCTGCCACTATCAGTGGTAGGTCTGCCCCGAGCCCCAGTTCATCTCTCACGGCCTCCAGTTTTTCAGTACTGCGCCCGGCAATAGCCCAGGGCACATCACCATTTACACCGTATTGTTTGTTCAGGAATTCGGCGACCAGTTTACCGGTGTAACCAGTGGCACCGTAGACGACGATTCCCAATTCTCGATCTGTATTCATAATAATCATCCGCTGTAAGAGGGTTAATGTACTTGCGCAAAAACAGCGCTACTATATGATGGAATATCAATAGAGGGCAAGTAAATTGCACGCAACCTAATTGGCGAGTCATAAAAACGAGCCGTGTATTGGGATGTGCTGCAACAAGTTGTTGATCTGAAAGCGAAATACACGTAATTTTTGGAGAAAACCTGATTTATGAAAAAGCCAATATGAAGCCAAATTCCGAAGCCCCCCCCGAGTTATTATTTGATAATCAGATATGTTTTCCACTCTATAGTGCCGCGAATGCCATTGTACGTGCCTACCGGCCGCTGCTGGATCAGCTGGATCTCACCTATCTTCAATATATGGTTTTGATGGTTCTGTGGCAGGAGTCCTGCCTGAATGTGAAGGAACTTGGCCAGCGGTTAAGATTGGATTCAGGCACCTTAACGCCTTTGCTCAAGCGCCTGGAAGCCAAAGGTTTTGTTGAGCGCACGCGCAGTGAAGTGGACGAACGTATGCGCATGATTAGCATCACCAAAGCGGGTAGGGCGCTACAAAGTAAGGCGCGCGATATTCCTCACCAACTGGCCTGTACCATTGGTTTGTCCGCGGCGCGCGGTGAACAGCTCAAGAAATTGTGCGAGCAGTTATTGTTGGCCCTGGAGAGCTAGGGCTTGTCAGTAACAAATTTACGGCATTAGTTTTTAACGAATATACATTGCGCGCAATTAAATTGTATGTAATTATAATTTCTCGAATCACTCACGCGGTTTTTTAAAAGAGCAAATACTATGAAAATTCTAATAACCTTGTTGTTCTCTGTTCTGGCCCTCACAGCTACTGCCCAAACTCCGGTAACAGCCCCGTTGCCTGTTAGCGATACTGATTTCAACTGTATGTTGGATATGCAGCCCGTGCGGGGCTTTTATGTCGATAATCTCATCCCCGGAAAACTCGAT
>JBALVT010000018.1:0-35252 GCA_036961345.1 Halioglobus sp. | reverse complement strand
GTGGTGGATCAAACGCCGTCTATCGCGTCAGCGAGGGATTTGCGCTGGTGAAAAATTCTCTGCGCTACCTGCTCACCCAGCAAGTATAAACACGGCACTAACAGCAAGGTAACGCCCGTCGCAAGCAATACCCCAAAGGCCAGTGACACCACCATCGGGATCAGGAACTGGGCTTGAAAACTGGTTTCAAACATAATCGGCACAAGCCCGATGAAGGTCGTAAGTGAAGTCAGGATAATGGGGCGGAAGCGGTCTTGACCGCCCTGCAAAAGCGATTCTATAACTGAGTGACCGGCCGCACGCAACTGGTTAATACGATCAATAAGAACCAGATTGTCGTTTACCACAACGCCGGCACAGGCAATCACACCCAGTAGGGAAAACATACTAATCTGCAAATCGAAAATCAGATGCCCGAAAATAGCGCCCATCATGCCAAAAGGAACAGCTGTTAATATCAACATCGGCTGCCAATAGGAACGAAACGGAATCGCCATCAAGGCGTATATGATCAACATCGCCAGGCCCATGTACCGCACCAACGCCTGCATGAATTCCGATTCCTCCTCCAGCTCACCATCCAGGGCAACTGATATCCCCGGATACTCTCGCTTCCAGCGCTCAAGGTTTCGGGCCAGGATTTCATCAACCACCGCGCGCGGTGCCACACTACCCGCCAGCACATCTGCACCAACCTCAATCGTGCGCTTGCGATCCAGTCTTTCAATGGTGAGATAACCAGGCACATAATCGACCTTCGCTACTGTATCAAAGGGGACCTCGTCACCGGCTGGCGTGCGCACGCGCATTTCGTTTAGATTCTCCACAGACAAGCGTTCCCGCTCGGGATAACGCACCATGACCCGCACATCTTCCTTTGCTCTGGGAACACGCTGAGCTTCCGCGCCATAAAACGCCTCCCGCACCTGCCTGGCCAAATCGACCAGAGTGACAGAAAGGTTCTCAGCAGCAGGTTTCAGGCCCAGAACAATTTCTTCCTTGGGCGCTTCCAACGTATCGTTGACATTGTAGACACCGGAATAGGCTTCCAGAGCCCCGCGCAACTGATCGGTAACCGCTTGTAAATCCTCCAAAGAAGCCGACGCCAGGATAAAATTAATGGGTTTGCCACGATCGTTGATAGTGTAATCCATGGAAAAATTTTCCACATCGCCGAGATCGCCTATCTTCTGCCGCCAACGCTTCGACAAATCTCCGGTATCCACATTTTCAGACTGAGACTCCATCAGCACGCGAACTTCGTTCTCTCTGCCGCGAGAATCTATATGTCCAATGACCGGGCCGTGTTGATTCAAGCTTTTGTCTGCATTGAGTTCATTTTTCAACTCAATGGCAGCAGATTCTATTTGACGCAAAACACGCACTGTATCTGTGTAGGCACCCCCTTCGCGCAAGGTCACCTCCGCTTTAACGTAGTCACTGTTGATTGAGGGGAAAAAGCCAGTGCGCATCCAGCCTCCGGCATATAACGCCAAACTGATCAGTAGGACGACCAGAAAAATCGACGCCACCAACACGTTGGCCCCAAGGCAGCGCTTGAGGAATGGTCGATACACGTTAGCTGCAAAATAGACCATGCTTTGCGCGCATCCCTGGCGCATCGCCTCGAGTTTCCGAAACAACGGATAACGGCTTGGTTTAGGCGCAGACATATACGCAAGATGTGAGGGCAAGATCAACAGGCTCTCTATCAGCGAAAATGCCAGGGCGATAATAACAACAATAGGAATGGAGGCTGCCATGTCGGCCATTCCCCCGGGCAATAACAACATCGGAACAAAAAATAACATGGTGCTGATCACTGCGAACATCACGGGTTTGAGAACACCTCGGGCGCCGTTCACCGCACCTTTGGCACCTACTTCTCCGGCAAGCTGCCTGGAGTGAATTGACTCGGCGACGATAATAGCGTCATCCACCACAATGCCCAATATCAGCAAGAAGGAGAACAGGGAAATAAAATTCAGGCTGACACCGGTGTACTGGAGAACAAAAAACGTGCCCATGAAGGCGACGGAGATCCCGGCGCAAACCCACATCGCCAATTTTGGCCTAAGAAACAACACCAGTACCAAAAACACCAATACCAGGCCACCAATACCATTTTTTAGCAGCGTTTCTACCCGGCCCCTAAATGGAACTGCCGAATCTTGCCATATATCCAGGCGAACCCCAGCGGGCAATCGCGGTTGTACCTCTTCCACCCAGTTGTGTACTACTTCACTGGTCGACAGGGTGTTGGGATTGGAGCTCACGGTGACATGCAGATTATGCGATGGATTATCGTTAAAGCGAGTGCGAACGTCGACGTCGGCGAAACCATCTACAATGGTCGCCACATCACCGAGCTGTAATTGTGTGCCGTCGCGGGTGCTGAGCAAGGGGATGCTTTCAAAATCCAGGCGATCGTAGGCCTGTCCACGTGTGCGCAACTGGATATCACCATCTGCTGCCTTAATCGACCCGGCTGGCAAGTTTAGTGATGACCCGCGAATGGCGTTGACCACATCGGAAAACGTGAGGCCGTAGCGACGCAGAGTATATTCGGAAACCTCAACAGCCACCTCATACAAGCGCGGACTGGCCAGCTCCACCGTGGATACGTGTGGCCGACTCGCCAGGTCATCCCGCAGGCGCTCCCCCAATTCCTTTAACGGACGCTCACCAATATCACCGGAAAGAGTTACCACCGCCATGTGATGGCTGTGGGCGAGTTCGGTAATTACCGCGCGCTCAGCGTCCGCCGGGAAAGTATTGATGGCGTCGACCCGAGTTTTAACCTCCGCAGTAAGGCGCTGCATATCGTAGCCGGTTTCAGCCTCAATTCTGACGGTGCCCATCCCCTGGCGGGCGGTAGAACGAATTTCCTTGACCCCGGGAAGGTCGTGCACAGCTTCTTCGATCCTAACGCAGATCTGCTTTTCAACTTCGCTCGGACCAGCGCCGAGATACGGCATGCTAACGCTAACAACATTGAGTTCAAATTCGGGAAAAAACTGCTTATCAAGCGCGGGAATACCCACCAGACCACCGATAACAAGAAATATCATAAGCAGGTTGGCGGCAATAGGATTGTGGACAAACCAATGTATGGGCCCAGCAGTTGTCACTGTTCGCCCCCGGCAAACTGGGTGACATTTTTAACGGTGACTTCCATCCCCACCAGCGTCGGCGGGCTCTCACGCACAATGACGCGCTCCTGAGACGCTAGCCCCTGCACCCAGGCGGTATCGGCACTGCTGTGCAAGAGGTGCACCTGGCGAGCGGCGACGCGCTCATTTTCATTCACCAACATGACGGTACCATCGGACCGCAGGGCAGTTCGGGGCAAGACCACAACATCCGGAATTAGTCTGCCGCTGATGGTCGCATTAACAAACAGCCCGGGAGCCAGTGGCGGGCGATCAGACCCCTCCACTCTGGCAAAGGGGCGATTGACTTCCGCGACCGCGTAAACAACCCGGCTGTTCACATCAATATTGGCATCAGTGCGAACGATGCGGCCCTGCCACTCCCACGCCTGGTTGGCAAAGCGCGCCTGGAGCACGACTCTTGCGCCAGAATCCGCATCCGCGGGATTGTTGTCGTAATTAAGCGGCAAGTCCAGCAAAGCCACCTGTCGATCGGTCAGGGGCAATCGGACTTGCACCACATCGGTATCGTAAACTTTTGCGATGGCTGCACCCGGGGCGAGATACTGCCCAAGATCCACATACTTTTCACTCACACGACCGTTAAACGGGACCTTGATTGACGTTCTTGCCAAATCCAGTCTCGCTGCGCCCAGATCCGCCTCGGCGGCCTTTAATGCCGCTTCGGCAGACGCCAACTGAGGTTTGCGCAAAAAAAGGTCGTTAGCCTGAACACTGCCCAGGTCTCGCCACTCTCTTGATGCCTGTAAAGCACGGCCCTTTTCCTCCGCCACCCGCTGTTTTGCGGCCGATACCTGTGACTCCGATCGGGCAATCGCAAATTCAAAATCAATACCTTCAAGACGTAAAAGCTCTTCGCCAGAGGCAAAAAATTCACCCTCGCGAAAACGGCGTGATACCGAATCGACGCGACCTGCCACCTGACTCACCAGGCTTATTTCACGCAAAGGCCGCACTGTACCCTGGGTCTGAACGGAAATGGCCTCAGCTCCGGGTGCCGCAATGATTACATCAACCGACGGAGGCACGGTTTCAACTGGAGCCTGCGGCTCCGGCGAAGGTTTTCCCACCAACAGGAAAAATGTCAGGCCGCCACCCAATACCAGGACTGCTAAGGTCCACAATCCATTGCGCCACTGACTGGCCTTCATTAATACACTCCGATAAAATTAAGCAAATGGAATATTACAAGTACGTAGGACAGCGCAATCTGGACTGAATTCCAGGTCCAGATCGTTTCCTGGCCACCGCGCCTCACAATAGCCGGATAGTATATGTGGTCTTAAAGTGCATACCAAGTGCACGCTTACCGATGGACGAGGGCCCCCTGTCGGGCACAAAACCCCCAGCATAGTCACTTTCCTCATTTTTCGGCTAAATTTTATCGCTTTAGTATGTTTATTCTAAATTATTTTTGTAATCTGTCCCTATTCCAGAGCAACGCACTGGGGTAACGGGAAGCACTGGCGCTGTAAACACACGCGGGCTGCCTTAACGTTACCCAGTTCACGAACATCCAGGTACTTTTATCCCCATTGTTGGGATCTTCTAGGGGTCACTTTGTGACCCCTTTTTTTTATCTCATAATCTGCTTTAATAGACGGTCACAAAAAGTTCGCAACTGAACATCCACTTCCTATCATGGAGGGCAGCATCATGAGCGATGAAAAAGGTAAGGTAACTGACAAAGCCAGCGAGATTGCCAAGAACATCTGGTTAGCCGGGGTTGGCGCGTACGGCAAAGCGACCGGTGAAGCTCAGGAACGACTCGAGAAAGCCGGCGTAGACACCCCCAAGCTCTTTAAAGACCTGGTCAAAGCCGGTGCCGCGCTGGAAGACGAAGCACGTGAAATCGCAAGTGCGCAGCGCAGTGCGAGCGCCTCGGTCGAGGAAAGAATCAATCGTGTGCGGGAAAACTTTAGCCTCAACAGGCTAAGCAGAACAGATGATCTGGCCAGCCTGCACGCCAAAATCGATCTGCTGTCGAAAAAAATTGATCTTCTGGCGACTGCACTGACCGAACCTGCGGTAAAGACACGAAAAAAGCCAGTCGCAAAAAAACCTGCGAAGAAAAAACCTGTCACCAGTGCCCGCGCAAAAGCCAGAAAACCCAAAAGCTAAACCTTTGGGCCAAACATGAAAACGAGGGATCGCATTCTGGTTACCAGCCTCGAACTTTTTAATGAGGAAGGCGAGGCCACCACCACGACCATTGATATAGCCAATGAACTGGATATTAGCCCAGGTAACCTTTATTACCACTTCAAGGGAAAAGACGAGATCATTCGCGAACTGTTCCAGCAATATGAACTGGCGCTTAGTGACACCCTGACCGCACCGATTGAGAAGCCACTCAGTTCAGATCGCAATAACGTAGAGTACAATTGGTTCTTTCTCTATGTGGTTATGGAGGAGATGTACAATTATCGTTTTTTCTATCACAACCTGGATGATATACGGCAACGGTATCCAGAGATTCGCAAGGGTTTTAGGCGGCTGATTCATCTCAAGCGCACCGCTCTTTTTGCAATTTGCCAGACCCTTCTTGAACACGCGGTGATAAAAACCGAAGACCAACAAATCGTGGGCCTTGTAGACAATATGACCCTGACGTTGACCTTCTGGTTTAATTACGATCAATTGCTGCACGAAAACCGCGACCCACAGGTAACAATACATCAAGGTGTACTGCAACTTATGACAATGGTTGCCCCCTATCTGGGAGACGACCAGCTGACTTTTTACCGCGACTGCGAAACAATTTATACCAGCATGCTCGAGCAATCTACCTAGCCGCCAGGCTTCCTGAATAGAACAACGTCGCTACCAAAAAACTCAATCTGCGCGCCGTAACACCGAGCCCACCACCGCCAGGTGTCGCGACTAAAAAAACAGACATGGGTGGGATCATTTTTGTAGTGCCAGCGTTCAAAGGCCGGTAGATCCTGCACCAGCTTTGTCATAATCGCCAGGTAGCCCTTCTCGCGGATAATCTTCCAGAGCATTTGCAACTCTTCTCGCGGGCGATGCAAGTGCTCGACGACCTCAGTGGCACAAATGAAATCATAGTCATGTTCCAACACAGATTTTTCCCGGTGGTAATTTATATCGTAAAGCGCCATGCGGTGGCCGGCCTCCTCCAATATCTGCGCTAGAACGGGGCCCGGGCCACAGCCAAAATCAAGGCCACTGGAAGCCGGAGCAATGCGTGCGAGTAAAGGCTCGGCCAAACGAGACAGAAAACAGCGATAGCCCGCATCCTCCGGGTTATTCTGATGTTTGTCATATTCGGCGCGCTCAAGTGCTGAATCAAGATAGTACTTGGGAGGGACAACAACCAACCCACAGGCCTGACAACGCCTGTATTCCCGGCGCCTATCTCGATGAAAATGGGGCAAATCGAATTCACCGCACAATGGACAGTGTGAAAGTTCTGGCATCTGCTATTATTCACGCTCGACAAAAAACTTAACTTGATTAGGAGATTAACATGACCATACAAGCCGGAGACAAAATTCCCGCCTGCACACTCAAAACAATGGGTGACAAAGGGCCCGCCGATATCACAACTGACGAAATATTTTCCGGGAAAAAGGTTGTTTTGTTCGCTGTGCCTGGCGCTTTCACACCTGGATGCAGCATCACACACCTGCCCGGATATGTTGTTAACGCCGACAAAATAAAAGCAGCTGGCGTGGACACTATTGTCTGCATGGCGGTCAATGATGCCTTTGTCATGGGCGCATGGGGCCAAGCTCAGAACGCGGAAGAACTGCTAATGCTGGCAGATGGCAACGGCGAGTTTACCGCGGCGCTGGGTCTGGAGCTGGACGGCACGGGTTTTGGTATGGGCGGACGCAGTCAGCGCTTTGCCATGATCGTCGAAGATGGCACTGTTAGCCATCTGAACGTGGAAACGGGAGCTGGCGTAGATGTCAGTTCAGCTGAAACCATCATGGAACAGCTGTAGTCACCAGGCTATAACCACACGCGTTTTATAACATTACGGGCGGGGACTGATCGTAACAGTCTTCGCCTGTTTTTCCCGTATTTCATCGGTCGCGGGTAAACCCGTTTCATAGTAGTACTTCATTCCAGCTGCAACTTGCACGAGATTCTCTTCCATCACCGGAAGAATAAACCACTGTGCCAGTTTCGCACCCACAGATCCCATTGGCATCTCTATGGTCATGCGTAAAGTGATAAAGGTATACGGCCCGGAGATTGCACTCAGACGGTAACTGAACTCCGCGCGCTCGAAGGGCGACATAGGCGCATCCCCATCGTGTAACTTGATCGTAAAACCCTGCCCTTCGCGCCAGCTAATAATCGACTCCTCAAGATAGCCCTCGTCGAAATCGTAAACCCGGCGGTGAGCACCTACACCGGAAAGCTCCTGCGATACTATTTCTGTGCGACTAAGATTTGGCACGTAATTATGCGCGGCTGAGAAATCCTGCAAGTAGTTCCAGGCGGCAGTCACCGGGACTTCCGCAGTGACCGATACCTCAACGTATTGCTCCTGGGCGGCAACTGCACAGGCACTCCACAGCCACAGAAACATCCACAGCGACATGACCCCAGGCAGACGTTTCACAGGCTGGAGCTGCTTTTTTGAGAGCCAAGCAATAGTGACCCTGCTGCAATCGAAAAGAGGCAGTACGCCAGGAAGTAATAGAACCCGACTTCCAGGTTCGCCTCCATGGCCAGTATTTCGCCGGACTGCCCAGAGGCACTGCCGGCCATGAATGCGACCAACAGGGCCATCACAAACACATCCGCCATTGACCACTTGCTCAACATTGAATTGACCTTCAGCAAAAAACCCTGTGCGACAGTGCCGGACACTGCCAGGGTGACAAGCAGTAGCAACAGCTTGAAAACGGGTATTACCAGGCTGAAGAACACAATAAGAAATGCCACCAGCAAGTTACCGGTATTCGCCAATTGATCAACCGTACCCAGAATTGATCGAGTGGTGCTGTACACCTGCAATTCGCCTTCAATTTGGTCAAGGCCCAGTAAACTGGAGAACATTCCCAGCATCTGGCGGGACTGGCTATCTGCGCCCTCACCGGCAATCATATTGATGCCCAGCTCAGCTATCTCGGATTTTTCAATAGTGCCCGTCAGGGTCAATATCGGCTGGCTTATTCCTGGATACAGCAAGCCTATAGCGGCGAGAATGACCACCAGGGTGAGAATTTTTCGAGTTGATGTCATGACGCTCCTCCGGCAACAGGCATCATACAAAGATGTTGCTCAAACCAAAAGAAAATAACAAATCGAACTGATCACCGCCACGCCCGCCAAATTCAACACAAAACCCTCTCGGGCCATTCTGTCGGTGCCTATCAAGCCGGTGCCATAAACCACTGAGTTGGGCGCAGTGGCCACAGGCAACATGAATGCGCAGCTGGCACTCATCGCCGCCGGCACCATCATTATTTCTGGCGCGATGGATGAAGCGATTGCCGCGGCCGCCAGCACCGGCATCAACAAAGTGGTACTGGCGGTATTAGAAGTCGTTTCTGTCATAAAGGTAACCACCAGACAGATAAGCGCAATGAGCCCCCACAGATGAATCTGGGTCATTGACGCCAGCCACACACCCATCAACTCACTCAGGCCAGAACTAACAAAACCCTTGGCCAGGCAAATACCGCCGGAAAATAGCAGTAAAACACCCCAGGGGATGGTGCTAGCCTGCTCCCAGGTTAACAAGCGCCCGCCCTTGCCATTGGGAACGAGGAACATAACCAGCACTGCCAGTAAGGCAACCGAGGCATCGTTCGCGGTGGGCATGTCCAGCCATACTCGCCAACCGCCAAAAGGCTCACTGCGGGTCACCCAGGCCAGCGCGGTTAATCCAAACACCATCAATACGCGTTTTTCCTCAGTACGCCACTGTCCCGCGACCGGCAACTCAACCTTTAGCGCTCCAGTCAAATTCCGTGTCAGGACCAGTGCCATCAAGGGAACCATGACCACAACAACCGGCAATGCCCACCCCATCCACTGGGTAAAACTGATGGTACGGCCGGTGGATTCCTCAAAAACCTGCATCAAAATAAGATTCGGCGGGGTGCCGATGGGCGTTCCCATCCCACCAACACTGGCTGCATAGGCAACACCCAATAACAAAGGCACGGCCAGTTTTTGTTTGTCATCCGTTGCATCGAGCACGGCCAGGGCCACTGGCAGCAGCATTAAAGTAGTGGCGGTGTTTGATATCCACATACTTAATACCGCAGATGCAGCCATAAACCCCATAACCAAGCGCCTGCCACTGCTGGCGCCAAATAGATTAACCATCGCCAGGGCAATGCGCCGATGCGCACCCGAATACTCCATCGCTTTGGACAAAATAAAACCACCCAACAGCAGCAAGATCAGTGGCGATCCGTAGGCTTGTCCCACCTGGGCCGGGGTGAGCACCCCCAGCAAAGGTAAAAGAGCGAGGGGCAAAAGAGATGTGACAGGTATCGGCACGGGCTCAAACACCCACCACACAATGCATATGATGGCCACAAACGCTACCACCGCCATCGCACTATCAAGGCCGGCCCGACTAATCGCTGTAGCACCGACCAGCGCCAGCAAGGGCCCAAGCCACAGCGCCCAGGAGTGCATTTTCAGCATTGGCAAACTTCCATCCTTGCGCGATCGATCATTTAGCAGGTCTCTATATATGTAATTTTGGTATATCCATCGTGTCTCAGTGGCGCTGAACTGTAAAGAACCGGATGCCTAATCGCTAGAGAAGTGAAACTATAAAGCTTACACTGGCGCCATGAAAAAAAGCCTACCCACTGAACTGATCGATCAATTTGGACGAAAAGTTGACTACGTGCGACTCTCGGTCACCGACCGATGTGATTTCCGCTGTGTCTACTGCATGGCCGAAGAAATGCAATTCATCTCCAAGCGGGACATCCTGAGCCTTGAGGAGATTTATCAACTGGCCCAGGCGTTCACTGACCTGGGCGTTGGCAAGATACGCCTGACGGGGGGCGAGCCACTGATCCGCAATAACGTGCTTTCGCTCATCGACCAGATAGGCAGATTGGACAAACTCGGCGAGTTGGTAATCACCACCAACGGATCTCAACTACAACGCACGGCGAAACAACTCAAAGCCAGCGGCGTAAAGCGGCTTAATATTAGCCTGGACAGTCTTAATCCACGCAAATTTCGGCAATTGACGCGGCACGGCAATCTCGACCAGGTAATAGCAGGCATCGACGCCGCCATTGAGACAGGTTTCGACAACATAAAAATTAATGCGGTGATACTCAAAGGGCGCAACGAGAATGAGGTTGTCGACCTGGTTGAATTTGTGCGCCAACGTCAAATTGACATTGCGTTCATCGAAGAGATGCCACTGGGATTAATTGACGAACACGACCGCGAGCTCAGTTTTTGTAGCAGCGATGACTTACGTGAAATGATAACCGGAAAACACGCATTAACTTCGCTGGGTGATCCAGCGGGCAGCGCAGGGCCGGCACGTTACTACAGTATGACTGACAGCGCTTCCCGCATCGGTTTCATCTCTCCTCACAGCAACAACTTTTGCCATCTTTGCAATCGGGTAAGAGTCACAGTAGAGGGACGCCTGCTGTTATGCCTGGGCAATGAGCACTCGGTAGACTTGCGAGCGATTTTACGCAATAGAAATTACACCCTGGACACCTTGAAGTGGGCAATCGTTGAGGCGATGGATTTAAAACCTGAAAAGCACCACTTCAATAATGCCGGCGAACCGGAGATTGTCCGCTTCATGAACATGACAGGTGGCTAAGCGTTTAACTTAGTTCGTTACACCACGCCGGCAGTTCGCGTACAATAGCCCTCCGCAAACTACAAGGTTAACCGGTGAATACCCTAGACTTCCCACAACTGGCCTCGGTCGAAGCAATCGAAAAAGGCTTTGAGTCATTTGGCTACATTTGCAGTACCTCCATAGCAACTGCAGTTTACCTGGCCTTCCATCTTCGCAAGCCCATACTGGTTGAAGGCCCGCCCGGTGTCGGCAAAACCGAATTGGCAAAAACCACCTCCGAATTGCTTGATCTGCCACTGATACGCCTACAGTGTTACGAGGGCCTGGACGAGGCCAAAGCACTGTATGAGTGGAAATATGGCAAGCAGTTGCTCTACACACAAATATTGAAAGAAAAACTGGGCGACCTGCTAAAAGGCGCGCAGGGCCTCGCCGAGTCCGTCGAAAAACTGCACCAATTTGGCGACATCTTCTATTCGGAAGACTTCCTCGAACCGCGGCCGTTGCTCAAGGCCATGCAGCAGGAAAAAGGCGCGATATTATTAATCGATGAAGTCGATAAATCCGACTATGAATTCGAGTCTCTGTTGCTGGAGATTCTTTCCGATTACCAGGTTTCTGTGCCAGAAATTGGCACAGTCAAGGCCAAAATATCTCCCATGGTTTTTCTCACCAGCAACAATACCCGCGATATCAGCGACGCCTTGAAACGCCGCTGCCTGCATTTGTATATTCCCTTCCCCACTGTGGAACTGGAAGAACGCATCGTGCGCAGTCGGGTTCCGGACATCAATGAGCAACTGCGTCACCAGCTGGTTGAGTTTGTTCACTCGCTTCGCCAACTGGATCTGAAAAAAGCCCCTGCCATATCAGAAACCATCGATTGGGCCAGAAGCCTGTTATTGCTACACGCCGACCAACTGGATGAAGAGCTGCTGCAAACAACCCTGAATGTGTTGCTGAAGTTTCAGGACGACATCGACGCCACCACCCCGGAACTGCGCAATTTGATTCCGCAGCCATCCGAGAAGTGACGGCCCGGTAAATGCAATCCAGGTTGGTCAGTTTTATCCAGGTGCTACGCACACACGATGTGAGAATTTCACCCGCGGAAACTCTCGACGCCATGGAAGTGGCCAACATATTGGGTTTCTCTGACCGCAACAGTCTGCGCGATGGTCTAGGCATGGCGCTGGCCAAAACGACGGGCGAAAAAGCCGTATTTTCCCAGTGCTTTGACAGTTTCTTTGGTCGCACGCTGGCAGATTTTTCCGATACTGAGGAGGGAAATGCAGCTTCGGAAGACAAGCAGTCCGGCGCACAAGATGACAGTGATCAGGAGGAGGGCTCCGGCGAGGGAGAATCATTATCGTCACAATCACTGCTGGAAAGTGCAGCCCAAGACAATCCGGAATTACAAGCTGTGCTGGATAGCCCGTTGATGCAGGGCCTGATGAATAACGACCGCAATGAATTGAGCGTTGCAATGACCCGGGCCGGAGATCAGGTTGGCCTCAGCCAAATCCAGATGTTCACACAAAAAGGGCAATACACACGAAAAATACTCGATGAACTTGGCGAGGAGCACATTCGCCAGGCGGTAATCGAGCTAGAGCGACGCGAAGACCCGGCGCTGGCCGAGTTACAGCGCTACCGAGACATATTGCGCGAGCAGGTGCGCGACTATGTTGAGCGCGAGTATTTACTCAACGCCGAGGGTAAAAATCGCCAGTTTATGGACGACATTCTCAGCAAAACCCGGCTCAACAATATCGAACATCATTACCTGCACAAGGTTCACGAACTGGTGCGGAAAATGGCAAAAAGGCTAGCGGCACGTCATTCGCGCAAACGGAAAATCACCAAGCGCGGCCAACTCAATATGGCCAAGACCATTCGCCACGGCATTCCCAATGACGGGGTAATGTTCAAAACCTACTGGAAACAAACGAAGAAAGAAAAACCCAAAATCCTGGCGATTTGTGACGTTAGCGGCTCCGTGGCCGCCTATGCCAAATTTCTCCTGTTGTTTCTCTACAGCCTGCAAGACATATTACCACAGGTAAGAAGTTTCGCATTTTCAAGTCATTTAGGCGAAGTTAGCCACCTTTTTGACGAGCATCCAATAGAAAAAGCCATCGAACTGGTTAACTGGCAATATGGTGGAGCGACAGATTACGCCACAGCGCTTAACGATTTTTCGCAACTGGCACTGGATGACATCAACAGCGAAACCACAGTAATCATGCTCGGAGACGCCCGCAACAATAATGGCGATCCCAACATGCCCGTCATGCAATCCATTTATGCACGTGCACGGCAGGTTATATGGCTCAACCCCGAGTCTCGAAGATCCTGGGGAACCGGTGATTCGGAAATGTTACGCTACCAAAGTACTTGTCATTTTGCCGCGGAATGCAATAATCTGAAGCAATTGGAACGAATCATAGATCAGCTGTTGAGAAGCACTCGGTAAAAATTCTTTTGGCTTATTATTGCAAAGATTGCTCCTACCGCGGGAATTCAAGCGGTCAAGGCGGAAAATGTCCGGCGTGCGGGTCATTCAATATTGGCTCCAAACAGAACAAGGAAGATGAGAAGCCCAGAAGTAAAGTTCGCCTGATATTACTCGTGGCGCTCTGGACTTATTTAATAGCACATATACTTTGGAAACTGCTCCACTGAAAATCTCCGATCAACAGTTCCCATTTCCCTGCTCGATATCCATCGCAATACAGGATATCTACGCCTCTGCTGCTCAAGCTGCGGGCGAAGAACAATCAATGAATATAGAGGAAGTACTGGGCTATCTGCGCGCCATAGAGAATTACGACCTGGGCCCCATGGACGCCATTCGGGCGCAGACCGAGGCTGTTGGAGATCCTAGCCTGCCGCAACCGGATCAAGTCGCCACGCTGGAATGGCTGCAAAATGCCTATGCACTGTGGAGTGAAGAATTTCCAATTGAAGAGCCCCTGGCCGGCCAGCTGAAAAGAATTCTACCGGTGGCTGCAGCCCAGGCAATTACCGATTCGGATTTCACCGTCCCCGGCGCCCACCCCCTGCACCAACTCTTCGATACAATTCATGATAGCGCCATCGGCTGGCAGGCCCAATTAGGGCGGGCAGGCACTGCTCTGGAAACACTCATTGAAACAGCCGCGACTCAGATCACGGACTGGTTTGAAAATGGCCAGGGTGATCTTTCGGGCATCTGCGAAGATATCATTACCAAAGCGACCAAGGATCAGGACCGCGCCCAGAGAATGACTCAGCGCCTTGTGGAAACGGAAAAAGGCAAGTTCAGATCAGCCAGTGCACGCTGGAAAAGCGCAGAGATGATCAATAACAATCTGGCTAACTTTAGTGCCACCGCAGAAATTGGTAGCTTTCTTAAAGGGCCGTGGTATGAAAGCGCCCAACTGGTACTACTCAAATTTGGCGCAGATTCCTCTGAATGGGCCGACATGACCGAGACCACCCGTGCCCTGTTGGACTCGCTTCAAATCGATGGTTCTGCTGAGGAGGACAGGCGGCAACAGCTGTTCGAACTGGTAACCAAGCTTCCAAAAGTCATCAAACGTTGGCTGTTCAGCTTGCACATGGATACCGAGGGCGTCAACGATGCCATCGGTATGATAGAACTCACCCACATGCACTTACTGCGACAGCAACCCATCGATCTCGTGCAAATAGAGCCAGTCCCAATGGAGGGAATGAGCGCCGATCGGACCATGGGGGCAAAGCTTAAAACTATCGAGTCTCTCTCGCTGGGCCAATGGTTTTTGGTGGCTGAAGAGGGCGAGGAAAGCCAGCGCGTACAGTTGGTACTGAAACTTGGTCAGGAGCAGCTACTACAGTTTGCCAACAAGGCCGGAATAAAGGCCATGCAACACGGCTACGGCCATTTCTGCACCCTCCTGTCAGAGGGCAAGGCAACAGCTCTGCGTTCCGGTACCAGTTTTAGTCTATGCCTTGCCCACGCCGCGGCCATCAAAACGGACGCCGACGCCGCAACATTGATCAATACAGTAAAACCGGAAATAGAAGAAGCCAGGAAAAAGGAACGCCAACGCGAAGAGTCCGAACAGCTGCAGGAGGAACAAGAAGAAGCGGCAAGGCTACAGCGGGAAAACGAAGCAGCGGAAAAAGTTCAGCGGGAAAAGGAGGCTGCCGAAAAACAGCTGCAAGACCAAAAAGAAGCGGAAAAAATCCAGCTCGAGCAAAAAGAACAAGAAAAAGAAGAAGAAAAAAAGGAACAACTGCAGCGCGAGCACGAAGAAAAAGAGCGGTTTGAGAAAAACGCGATAGAACGGCAAAAAAATGACAAAGAAAAAACCGAAAAGCTAAAGAATGACTCCGAAGCTGCCGATAAACTGAAACAAGAAAAAAACGCAGCCGAAATACGGAAAAGCGAAGCTGAAGAAGCCAATAAAATCCGTATTGAAGAGTATCTGAGGAAAAAGCAGGAACGTGAGCAGCGCCTCGCACAGATTAATGAAACGCCCCAGTACCGCAGCGCTGAAATACCACCGGGCGCCGAATTGGAAGGCAATGAAATACGAATTCCAATGGGGACTTGGCTGGGATTTCACGATGGAGACACCCCGCTGATGGCCAAACTGGCTGTCCACGACAGGGAGCAAGACAGTTATATTTTTGTCAATCGCGAGGGCATCAAAATGCGCTCGCTGAACAAACGAGAACTGCTTAGTTTGATGGAAAACAGTCTGGTTGACATTCTCGAGGCCAGATCTAATTTTGGTAATCCAACGACCGGGGAAGCCGAAGACCCGGGTTAACTACTACAGAGAAAACGAGAGGCTTTTGAATGTCATCGGATAAAAGAAAATACCAACGGCTATCTCACGAAGAAACCATATTTATCGAATTGGCGTCCGCTGGCCTCGGCGACGAAAATGCCAAAATCGCCCTGTGCAAATCCGTTAACATCTCGCACAACGGCCTGAGAGTCAGAATAAACCATGAACTTACGGTCGGCGCAATATTACAAATTGGTGTGGAGCTAACAAACGCCGAGGACACTCTCTACCTCGCCGCCCAGGTAATCTGGTGCGAACGCGATAAAGAGTCTGATGACAGCTGGTCTGCCGGCCTTGAACTTATGAACGCCAACGACTCAGATATAGAGACCTGGCGAGAGCTACTGGGTGATATGGATAACCCAGACACCTAAGGGTTTGAATTAGCGATCGTAAATATTGGCCTCTTCCTCATCACCTCCCAACGTTTCCAAAGAGAAGTTAAGGGAACCGTCGTTCTCCGGGGATCCTCCCTCGTCGGCAAACTTGATTTTCAAGCGCACATTATTGGCAGAATCGGCATTTTTAAGCGCTTCCTCTTTGGATATAATCCCTTCCTGATAGAGATCCAGCAGCGCGTCATCAAAGGTTTTCATGCCCACGTTTCCAGACTTTTCCATGACCTCCTTAATACCTTCAAATTCACCCTTTAAAATCAGATCCGCGATCATGGGTGTTCCCATCAATATTTCAATGGCGGCACAGCGTTTGCCATCCGTGGTGGGAATCAGACGTTGCGAGATAAAGGCCTGGATATTGGTGGACAGGTCCATTAACAACTGATTGCGTCGCTCCTCGGGGAAAAAGTTTACGATCCTGTCCAGGGCCTGGTTGGCATTATTTGCGTGTAAGGTGGAGATACACAGGTGGCCCGTTTCAGCAAAAGCCAGGGCGTGCTCCATGGTCTCGCGGTCACGTATCTCGCCGATAAGAATCACGTCGGGCGCCTGCCTGAGTGTGTTTTTCAAGGCATTGTGCCAACTGCGGGTATCAACACCCACCTCCCTTTGATTGACGATACACTTTTTATGGGTGTGCACGTATTCCACCGGATCTTCGATGGTGACAATATGACCACTACTGTTGATGTTTCGGTAGTCAATCAAGGCCGCCAATGAAGTGGATTTGCCTGAACCGGTGGCACCCACAAACAGCATCAGACCGCGCTTTCTCATCACCACATCGGTTAAAATTGGCGGTAGGCGCAAATCTTCCCAGTGGGGAATTTCGGCGACGATATTTCGGGCGACAATGCCCACTTCGTTACGCTGGACAAAGATATTCACCCTAAACCGTCCGTACCCGGAGATGGAATACGCCAGGTTCATTTCCAGCTCCAATTCGAACTCGGCTTGCTGGGTGGCGTCCATGATCTCATAGGCAATGGTTTTGATCTCGCCAGGTTTGAGAATATCACTGCCGATGGGCATCAACTGGCCCTCAAACTTTGCACATGGAGGCGCGCCGGTGCTCAAATACAAATCAGATCCATTTCTGGACGCCAGTAGCTTCAGCCACTCTGTTATTCTCACTCTATGCTCTCCTGTGCCTAACCCATATCGCCCATGCATCCATAGCCGGACAATTCATTTTGTCCCGCTACTTTAGCACTCAGATCAGGCCAGCAAAACCCTCAAGGTAACTATGTCGCAATGGCGCCTCCCCGCGTGGGCGCCCCACCGGATGCAACCGAGTTTTGGGCAGCCATTACGACTCTATTTCACTTACCTGTACTCTGTCGCTTTTGGCATATACACTTGGGCCCGAACAAATAGGGAGCATGGCAGCAACCCCTGATACTTACCGGCTTTGGGCTTGCTTGATTACGGCCCATCGCACCCCATTATCCAAAGGAGCCTTTTTTTGTCCTCCCATTTACAGCAACAAATCCGTGCGCTGAACAATCCCGAAAGCCTGGCGCTACTCACCCGCATAAAGCGCGGCATTGAGAAGGAAAGCCTGCGCATAACGCCAGAAGGTAAGCTTGCGCAAACACCACACCCTGAGAGTCTGGGCTCAGCGCTCACGCATTCATCGATTACCACTGATTACTCAGAAGCACTGATGGAATTCATCACAGCGCCAAATGAATCCATAGAACAGAGCCTGGAAAACCTGGCCGACGTGCACAGCTGTGTATATCAAAACCTGGAAAATGAAATCCTGTGGTCGGCCAGTATGCCCTGCATCATGACCGGTGATGAGGGTATACCCGTCGCCCATTATGGAAGCTCTAACGTGGCGCGCATGAAAAACGTCTACCGGTTGGGCCTGGGTCACCGCTATGGTCGGCTGATGCAGGCTATTGCCGGCATTCACTATAATTTTTCAATGCCGCAGGAATTCTGGCAACAGGCCTGGGAAGGCGCCGGCAAACCAGGGGACATCACCGCGTATATCAGCGATCGATACCTGGGACTGATCCGCAACTTCCACCGCTATTCCTGGTTATTAATCTATCTATTTGGTGCCTCTCCGGCTGTCTGCGCGAGTTTTTTACGAGGCAATGAAAACCATGAACTGCAAACTTTCGATGAAAAATCCCGCAGCCTCTATTTGCCCTTTGGCACCGCATTGCGCATGGGAGACCTGGGTTACAACAGCGATGCCCAGAAGGATATGCAAGTATGCTACAACGACCTGGACAACTACGTAGAAACCCTTAGTGAAGCCATTCAGCACCCGCACAGTGAATACGCCGACATCAACAGCGGACAGAACGGCGATTATCAGCAGTTAAATGCCAGCTTGTTGCAAATCGAAAACGAATTTTATAGCGCCATTCGCCCTAAACGCGTTGCCTACTCTGGTGAAACTCCGCTGGGCGCTCTACGCCGCGGTGGTATTGAGTATATTGAAGTTCGCTGCATCGACGTCAGCCCATTTTCACCCGTGGGCCTGGATGCACAACAAATACGGTTCATGGATACCTTCCTGCTCTTTTGCCTTCTGGAAGAAAGCCCTCCGTGTAACGATGACGAGCAGGCTGTGCAGGCTGCAAATCTGGAGGCCGTGGTTAACCGAGGCAGACAGCCCGGGTTAATATTGAACAATGGGGCGGAGGATCTCCCCCTGGCAGATTGGGCAGGCAGTCTTTTGACATCAATGTCTGGTATCGCGAAATTAATGGACGAGGCGTTTAGCAGCACCGATTACACACAAACACTCAGTGAACAACAAGCCAGGGTGGAAGACCCAGAGCTCACAGCATCCGCCAGGGTACTTCGCGAAATGCGTGAAAAAGAATTACCCTTTTTTCGCCTGGCCATGGCCTACAGCACACAGTGGGCTGAACACTTCCGCGCTAGAACTGTAGCACCCGAAGTTCAGGAGCGTTTCGAGCTCGAGAGAAATTCGTCGATTCAAGCGCAAGCCGACATTGAACAAGCCGACATCCTGAGCTTCGACGAATACTTGCACAATTTCTATTCCCAGTACACAGACCTTTAACAGCAGCGCCACAGATGAATTTTCTGGCGCATTTTCACCTCGCCTGGCCTGATGACGGGCTGATAGCTGGAGGCCTTGAGGGCGATTACTTCAAAGGCCTTCTTAAAGGTGAGCTGGAACCGGGAATTGAGCGCGGTGTAAAACTACATCGCTCAATTGATGCCCACACAGACAATCATCCGGTCATCGTCCAACTACGGGAGGGGTTTCCAAAGTCGCTGCGGCGATATGCAGGGATTCTTATCGACATAAGTTTTGATCATTATCTGACCCAGCACTGGGCCAACTACAGCTCGCTACCACTGGAGGAATTTACCCACCAGGTCTATCGGGCACTGCGTGTTCAGGAGCAACACTTAAGCGAGGGCTCACGCGCCATGCTGAGCAGAATGCTGGAATACGATATACTGAATTGCTATCACGACTGGGGTGCGGTCACGGCTACGGCCACAAGAGTTGGAATGCGCTTCTCACGCGGTAATCCACTGCTCGAGGTCGAACGCGATCTGGAGCCAATCAGAACAGATCTGGAGCGGGCATTTTTGGAGTTTTACCCGCAACTTCTCAGTTTCAGCCAGAATCAACAAACACAATTGAACTAAATTGGCCGGTGAATACTCCAAACCCATCGTTCAATCAATAACACCGCCAATATTATCAATAGGGAACCCTGAATATGCTGCAGTCTATTTCTCCGCGACAAGTCAATTTTGGCCTCGCGCTCATCGCTGTGGCTTCCATATTATTCGCGATGTACCTGGAGCATCAACTGGAGCTCCTGCCCTGCCCACTGTGTATGACCCAGCGGGTATTCGTCGTATTGGCGGGTTTGCTCGGTCTAATTGCTGCGATTCACAACCCACTGGGATGGGGCAGACGAGTCTATGGCCTGCTGTGCACAGCGTCCGCAGTGGTAGGCGGCGCGGTGGCTGCGCGCCACGTCTGGCTGCAACATTTGCCACCGGAGGAAGTGCCGGCCTGCGGACCCAGCCTGGAATACATGTTGGACACCCTGCCGTTCTCGGAAACGCTGAGCATTGTCCTGATGGGTGACGGCAACTGTGCCGAAACGGTCTGGACACTGCTGGGATTCAGCATCCCTGAGCTAACACTGATGTTATTTGTAGCCCTGGCCGCGATTGGCCTGTGGCAGGCACTGCGCCCTCAGCCTGGCTGATCGCAGCCCAGCTGATGGCAGCCCAGCTTGCTCACAGCCCGGCACTTGCTTATAGTTGCCATTATCCAAGCAGAAACAAGGAATGGTAAATGCCTATAAGCAAGGGAACCCCTAGGGCACAGTTCGAGGAAGTTGAGACCTTACTCACACATTGGTTAAAAGAACGCAGGGATGTTTTAAGCCGTTATACCGAAGTTGTGGTGACCACAAACTCTGCCCTGGCGGGGCCTGGGCTTGAGGAGAAACAGCGGAATTTATGCGCATTGATCGTCGACTACGTCGGCGCCGGCCATTTTGAAATCTTTCACGAACTTATTGCCGAAGCGGAGGTATTTGCCGATGGCTCAGAAAAACTCGCTCAAAATGTGATGCCTGCCATTGCCGATACCACTGAAGTCATTTTGGCATACGACGAAAAATATAATGCAGGAGCCAATAATCCGGAGACGTTGGAACGGGATTTATCCGCTCTGGGGGAAGTTCTGGAATCAAGATTTGTGTTGGAAGACCAGCTGATAGCTGGCCTTCACAACAGGCATAGGCAACAGGTTACCGCAGCGACGCCGCAGGCCTAGAGCCGAACTTACTGAGCCGCTGCAGCTGCTGTGTCGACGATAGAAACGAGCTCTACGTCAAAAATCAGGGCTGAATTAGGACCAATCTGTGCACCTGCACCACCAGCACCGTAGGCGATATCCGAGGGGATAAACAACTTCCACTTGGATCCCACAGACATTAACTGCAGCGCTTCTGTCCACCCTGGAATAACCTGGCTAACACCAAAGGAAACCGTTTCCCCGCGACTGTAAGACGAATCGAATTCTGTGCCATCGATTAATGTACCGCGATAATGAACTTCTACCGTGTCATCAGCACCCGGTTTGGCGCCCTCACCCGCTTCAACAACCTGGTATTGCAGACCGGATTCGGTGATGACAATGCCTTCCTGAGTGGCGTTTTTAGCCAGGAATGCCTGGGAAGCCAGCTCATTTTCCTGACCGGCTTTCGCCTGTGTGACCTGCATCTCAGCCTGGGCCTTTTCCTGATAAGCCTGCATTTCAGAGGCTATTTCTTCCTGGGTCAAACGCGGCTCGCCGCCCTCCATCGCATCGCGTAAACCGAGGATGAAAGAATCAACATCCATAGGCACTGAATCGGCCTTCATGCGCTGACCCAATCCAAATGCGATGCCGTAGCTCAGGCGCTGCTCAGATGTTTCCAGTGTCGTAGCCGCGGGCGCTTCTGCAACCGGGGTTTCGGGAGTGCTAGCTTGCTGGTTACAAGCCTGTAGAACCAGCATGCTGGACAGTGCCAGCGGTATTGCGTACTTCTTCATAATTCAATCCATATATTCAAATTCAAGGGGTACATCCCACCCAATACCGGCAATTGGCTCGCGCATTTAACAAGAGCTATCAGCTGGAATTGGCATCTGGCCAATTACCATCCATATAGGACGTGAAAAGCAGCTTGGAGCATAAACGACCGCGGCGGGTGGCACATCTTACTACCCGAACCCCCTGTATTGCCAGCCCCCTGAAAATGGGCTCAAACGCCGATCGAACGCTCGAGGTGGCACAGCAAGGCAGGTAGCGAGGCAGCATCGGCCACAATAGACCGGCAAACAAGATTCAGGTTCCCGGCCAGCGGGAATTTTTGGGCGGGCAAGGTGTCGGTGGCAAGAAAAAATGCCCACATCAGATCCTGCTGCTGGTGTTCGGATCGCAGTTCCAGCGCCTTGATTTCATCCCTCAGAGCACTGGCTTCGCGATAGCTTTTCAGCTCTTGGCGCAAACCACGCAATGGCAGCACTACCCTGCGCCGCCACTGGACGATCTGGCCTTCGAGAGCATCCAGGTGTCCCGCGGTTAACTGCAGGTCCTTTGAGGCCAACCAGCCAGCATAGAGGAGGACATTCACATCCAGACCTAGCTCATCCTGCATCGCCAGAAGACTTTGGGCCACGCCTGCGTCCGCGTAGGTTGCCAGGGAAAACTCCCAAAATTCGTTCGTCATAGCAAATCCATCTGGTTACCGGGCGGCGCAGCGAGTAATATTCGCCGCCTAATGATTATTCTACGCGATATCAGCTTGCGCCGTGGCAGCAAAACTCTGCTGCAGGACGCCAACATCACCATTCAGCCGGGACAGCGACTTGCGCTTATCGGCGCTAACGGCTGTGGCAAATCCAGTCTGTTTGCGCTTTTGCTGGGCCAGTTGGGTGCCGACCAGGGCGATATCACTGGCATGGACAAGCTCAGACTGTCCCATATGGCCCAGGAGGTACAGACCAGTAATGAGCTAGCCGGGGAACATGTCCTGCGCGGCGACGAACATCTAGCAAAGCTCCGGGATCAGCTGCACCAGGCCGAACAATCGGAAGACTTCAGCAAGGCAGCGAGTATCCACAATGAGCTCGATGCACACGATGGCTACAGTGCCGAACGCAGGGTGGAAAGATTACTGCTCGGACTGGGTTTCGAAGAGGGGGCAACCGACCGTCCGGTTAACGATTTCTCCGGGGGCTGGCGTATACGACTGAACCTTGCAAGAGCTCTGATGACACCATCTGATGTACTGTTGCTGGACGAACCAACCAATCACCTGGACCTCGACGCCACTCTGTGGCTTCAGCAGTGGTTACAGCAATACCCAGGTACCCTGGTGATGATTTCCCACGACAGGGACTTTATCGATGCCACCTGTCAGCGAATTATCCATATAGAGCACCAACAACTCAACGGCTATCCGGGCACCTACACGGCCTTCGAATTGCAACGCGCCGAGCGTCTGGCCAATCAACAGGCCAACTATGAAAAACAACAGCGCCGGGTTGGGGAGATCGAGGATTTTGTACGGCGCTTCCGGTACAAAGCCACGAAAGCCAAACAGGCACAAAGCCGCTTGAAAGAATTGGAGCGCATGCAGAAGCTGGCGCCGGCTCACATTGACTCGCCGTTTGACTTCAGTTTTGTACCTCCTGCCAGAAGCAGCGACCCTCTTTTAATTATGGACCGTGCCAGCCTCGGATATGGCCAGGAGAGCGTACTGAGTGGGGTCAATATACAACTCAGACCCGGTAGCCGCTACGGTTTACTGGGAAAAAATGGCGCGGGAAAGTCGACCCTGCTTAAGAGCCTGATTGGCGAATTACCCTTGCTGGCAGGGGAAAGAACCCCCGGGGAACATTGTCACATTGGTTATTTCGACCAGCAGCAACTGGAGGCACTGGATATTGAAGCCAGTGCCGCACTGCATTTACAGCGTTTGAGCCCGGATGCCAGAGAACAGGAAATCCTTAACTTCCTCGGGGGTTTCAACTTCCGCGGAGATGCTGCAACAAGCCCGATCGCACCGTTTTCTGGTGGTGAAAAAGCGCGCCTTGCCCTGGCGATGGTAGTTTGGCAGCGTCCCAACCTGCTGGTTCTTGATGAGCCGACCAACCACCTGGATCTGGACATGCGCCACGCTATGGAAGTGGCACTACAGGCGTACGAGGGCGCTGTATTACTGGTAAGTCACGACCGCCATATGCTGCGCAATACCGTAGAGGAATTGCTTCTGGTACACGACGGCAAGGTCGACGAATACGCCGAGGACCTGGAAGGCTACGAGAAATGGATACTTTCAAGTTACCGGGAAACTGACACAACTCCGGCGACTCCGACCGATAATTCCCGCAAAGAAAAACGCCAACAGGCCGCTGTCCAACGACAAGCTATTCGCCCACTGGTCAACAAAATTCAGAAAACTGAAAAACAGATGGCTGAGCTTGAAAACGCGCTAGGTTCCATACAGCAGCGCCTGGGAGACACAGACATTTATAGTGGTGAGCGTCGGGAAGAGCTTGCTGAACTGCTAAAAAATGAAGGTGAACTGAAAAACCAAACCGCTGAACTCGAAGAGCTCTGGCTTGAGCAACAGAGCCTACTCGAAGAGCTCAGTGGTTAAGCAACTTCAGTTTATCTGCGCGGGAGAGTTTTTTAATGGCCGCCTCGCGCGCCTGAGCTTCACTTCTGTTCGCGGCAGCTGCACACCACAGCAATTGCACAGGACGGCGACCACGTGTGTATTTTGGACCACCGGCGAGTTGGCCATTGTGTTGTAATAACCGCCGCTCCAAATCTGCGGCGACGCCCGTGTATAACGTGCCATCGGCACATTTTACCAGGTATACCTGCCAGCTTTGAGCCATCAATTCAGACCAGAACCCCACGCATACACGTCATGCTCTGACCCAGCGGTGATACCGCTCCAAGAGCGACAAAATTTTCTCGGGCTTACGCGCTTTCTGCCACTCGCCGGCTAAAAACTTATTACTCTCGGTAAGCGTGGGGTAAATATGAATAGTGCCCATAATTTTTTTCAGGCCAAGACCGTGTTTCATCGCCATTACGAACTCGGTTATAAGCTCCGCAGCGTGGTAACCCACTATAGTTGCTCCGATAATTCGATCTTTGCCGGGGACCGTCAGCACCTTGATAAAGCCATGCGCTTCGCCATCCGCTATAGCCCGATCGAGATCGTCGATCCCATAGCGAGTAACTTCGTAAGGCGTTCCGGCGGCAAGCGCTTCGGCTTCACTAAGACCCACTCTGGCCACTTCCGGATCTGTAAAAGTGGCCCAGGGTACAATTGAGTAATCGACCTTGAATCGGCGGAAGCGCCCAAACAACGTATTCACTGCAGCGTACCAAGCCTGATGACTCGCCATATGGGTAAACTGATAGGGGCCAACGATATCGCCGCAGGCGTAGATTGTCGGCACGGCAGTGCGCAGGTGATCATCAACAGCGATCGTATTATGGGTGGTCAAATCAATACCCAGCGCCTCAAGTCCCAGGTCTTCGACATTGGCAGTACGCCCAACGGCGAGCAAGAGGCGGTCAAACACCAATTCACGCTCTCCTGAGGCTGTTTTAAAAAGCCCCGATTGTCCGTCGGCTGTACAACTAAAACGCTGCGCCTCGTAGCCCGTAAAAACCTGCACGCCATTTCTCTCGAATGCTTCCATGACAGGCGTCGTTACATCCTCATCTTCCCGAGGCATGATACGCTCTGCATGGGTAACCAACATAACCTGAACGCCCAGGCGAGCAAACGCCTGCGCCAGTTCACAGCCAATGGGCCCAGCGCCCAGCACCAACAGTCTCGCCGGGGCTTCCCGAATATCCCAAAGCGTGTCGGATGTCAGGTAATCCAGCTGTTCGAGACCGGAAATCTGGGGCACTGCGGCGCGAGCACCACTGGCGATGACAATGTGCCGGGTGCGCAGTGTCTTGCCATTCACCTCCACTTCCCAGGGAGAAACAATTCGCGCGTTGCCGCTGACACAGTCAACCCCCAATTGTGTGAAGCGTTCTACCGAATCGTGAGGTTCTATTGTTTTTATTACCGATTCGACTCGTGACATCACTGCCGGGAAATCAACTTCCACGGGCATCTCCCCCAAACCAAACTCCGGAGCACGACGCGCATAGTCGGCAATTCGCGCTGATCGAATCAGGGCTTTACTGGGCACACAGCCGGTGTTGAGGCAGTCACCACCCATCTTATGACGCTCAATCAGAGTAACCTTAGCTTTGACAGTCGCCGCTATGAGCGCGGTTACCAGACCAGCTGAGCCGGCACCAATCACCACCAGGTTGGTGTCAAATTTATCGGGGCGGGAAAAGCTGGCCAACGCCCGACGCGATTCCAGAGTCGAAACCAGCCACTTGGCCAAGAGGGGGAAAATACCAAGCAGCGCAAAGGATAGAAGCAAAGGTGGAGAGACAATCCCGGCAAGCCCCTCCAGCTCTGCCAGTTGGGTCCCGGCATTCACAAAGACTGCAGTAGCGGCCAGCATGCCCAGCTGTGACACCCAGTAAAAACGCCAGGCAGCTATAGGCAGCAGGCCCATCAGCAAATTGATCACAAAAAAGGGAAAAATTGGCACCAATCGCAAAGTAAAGAGATAAAACGCGCCGTCGCGTTCAAAACCTGAATTCAGGGAGCGCAGTTGTCGCTCAAATTTGAGCTGTACCCAATCGCGCAGCAGGGAACGCGACACCAAAAAAGCCAGGGTCGCACCCATGCTGCTGGCAAAGGACACCAATAACAAGCCATACCAGAAACCGAACAAAGCGCCGCCGGCAAGTGTCAAAATGACGGCCCCAGGTAAGGACAGGCCCGTTGCGACTACATACAAGACAAAGTACACGAGCGCGGTAAGTAGTGGGTTCGCCGTATACCACTGACGCAAATCACTCACCCGATCGCGCAGCACATCCAACTGCAAATAGCTGCCAATATCAAAATAAAACCAGGCAATGGCGGCCACCATCATGATCGTCAGAACAAAAATTTTCTTGCTGTGCAAGGGCTACTCCTGTGAGTACGCTGGGTTCAACTATTGAGAGATTACCCTTAGAGGGTGCTCGCTACCAACAGTTCCCCATAAACAAACAACCCCCTGATCGTGACTTCCCGGGAATAAAGGCATAACTAAAAACTCTAGCCAGCGACTTGTGCGATTTTTATCGGGTGGTATTATTGCTTCCCTCAAAAACCAGCCGGCACTCACTTGAGCCGCACCATTTGGAGAACACAATGAGCGAAAACATCGTACATGTCACGGATGCCACCTTTGAAGAAGAAGTACTCGGTTCAGATGTTCCTGTACTGGTAGATTTCTGGGCAGAATGGTGTGGCCCCTGCAAAATGATCGCACCGCTTCTCGATGAAATCGCGTCGGAGTACGAGGGCAAGCTAAAAGTATGTAAAGTAGACGTGGATGCCAATCCGGATATTGCGCCAAAATTCGGTATTCGCGGTATTCCGACGCTGATTGCCTTCAAGGGCGGCAATGCCGAAGCGACCAAGGTAGGCGCACTGTCGAAGACTCAGCTCACTGAATTCGTGCAGGAAGTCATTTAGCGCACGGCGGCCTGGGGAAACCCGGGCCCCTACTCCCGCCTGAGCGACATATTATCCTAAAAAAAGCTGTAGACGCCCCTTCCGACTCGTGCTACATTCTCTTTGCTCGCACATTCCTGTGCTGCGAAAATAATTCCACTGCTCAAAACTCAAACTGAATACATCAGCTAACGCCAGTTTAGCGCCATTAGCTTTTGCGTTTGAAAATCACACAATCCTATCCTCAATTACATTCCAATACTATTTATGAATCTAACAGACCTAAAAACAAAAACGACACAAGAACTCATCGACATCGCCAAAGAGATCGGCCTGGACAACATGGCCCGATCGCGCAAACAAGACATTATCTTTGCCATACTTAAACGTCACGCCAAGAGCGGCGAAGACATTTCTGGCGATGGCGTGCTCGAAATATTACAGGACGGCTTTGGCTTTCTGCGCTCCGCAGACAGTTCATACCTGGCCGGTCCCGACGACATTTACGTTTCCCCCAGCCAAATACGCCGCTTTAACCTGCGTACGGGCGACACTATCACGGGAAAAATCAGGCCACCCAAAGACAGCGAACGTTATTTCGCACTGTTAAAAGTTGACCAGGTTAATTTTAACAAGCCTGAGAATTCCAAACACAAAATCCTGTTTGAAAACCTAACCCCTCTGTTTCCTGATCAGCGTTTGACACTAGAAGTGGGCAACGGCAGCACGGAAGATCTAACAGGAAGAATTATCGATCTAATCGCGCCAATTGGTAAAGGCCAGCGCGGTTTGCTAGTAGCACCACCAAAGGCCGGTAAAACCATCATGATGCAGAGCATCGCCCAGGCGATTATCAGCAATAATCCTGAATGCGACATCATTGTTTTACTCATCGACGAACGGCCCGAGGAAGTGACAGAAATGCAGCGCTCCGTGGGAGCACGTGGCGCAGAAGTGGTTGCTTCCACCTTTGATGAACCACCCTCACGCCACGTGCAAGTCGCTGACATGGTCATCGAAAAAGCAAAACGCCTGGTTGAGCATAAACGCGACGTCATCATTCTGCTCGACTCTATTACCCGTCTGGCACGAGCGTATAACACCGTCATTCCCAGTTCCGGCAAGGTCTTAACCGGTGGTGTGGATGCACACGCACTGGAACGCCCAAAGCGATTTTTTGGTGCTGCGAGAAATATTGAAGAAGGCGGCAGCCTGTCAATTATTGCCACCGCACTGGTTGATACCGGTTCCAAAATGGACGAGGTGATTTACGAGGAGTTCAAAGGTACCGGCAACATGGAGTTGCATTTGGACCGGAAAATTTCTGAAAAACGTATCTATCCATCCATAAACATCCGCCGCTCCGGCACACGTCGTGAAGACCTTTTGACCGCCGATGACGAACTGCAGCGTATGTGGATACTGCGCAAGCTGCTGCACGGCATGGAAGATACGAGTGCTATAGAATTTTTGTTGGACAAACTGAAAGACACCAAATCCAACGACGAATTCTTCAAATCAATGAAACGCAAATAGCGCCGTAGCCCCCTCCAAAAACCGGACGTAACCGTACGACCTCCATCGTACATTGCGCCCGGCCAAGACAATGTATACTGTCCGCTAGATATCTCTGGCGAACGGGCACCTCAACTTGAAATACAAAGACCTGCGAGACTTCATCGCATTCCTGGAACAGCGCGGTGAACTAATACGCATTCATACCGAAGTTGATCCGAATCTGGAAATGACCGAGATCTGTGACCGCACATTGCGCGCGGGCGGTCCTGCGTTACTGTTTGAAAACCCCAAA
Organism: Halioglobus sp.; assembly: GCA_036961345.1. GTDB lineage: Bacteria > Pseudomonadota > Gammaproteobacteria > Pseudomonadales > Halieaceae > JBALVT01. The sequence goes on along the minus strand of JBALVT010000018.1, from coordinate 6,136 downwards.
GGATTTAATACACCGGTACTGGCCAATTTGTTTGGCACAGAAACCCGCGTGGCGCTTGGCATGGGCGCGGACAATCTGTCGGCACTGCGAGAGATAGGTGAAATTCTGGCCTATTTGCGCCAGCCCGATCCACCCAAAAGTTTGCGCGACGCCTGGGACAAAGCACCATTGCTAAAACAGGTGCTGAACATGGGGCCCAAGCTGGTTAAAAACGCCCCCTGCCAACACCACGTTAAAGAAGGGGCAGATGTCGACCTAAACACCCTGCCCATACAAACCTGTTGGCCGGGAGATGCAGCGCCCCTCATTACATGGCCACTGGTTATCACTCGCGGACCCAACAAGGAACGCCTGAATCTGGGTATTTACAGACTACAGCTCCTGGGCCGCAACAAACTGATCATGCGCTGGCTCTCCCATCGCGGCGGCGCATTGGACTTCAGGGAGTGGCAGCTCAAACACCCGGGCAAGCGCTACCCTGTCGCCGTTGTTCTGGGCGCCGACCCAGCCACCACCTTAGCTGCCGTTACACCCATCCCCGATGCGATATCTGAATACGCTTTTGCCGGTTTGTTGCGCGGCAGCAAAACAGAACTTATCGCCTGCTACAGCGACTTATGCCGAGAGCATGGCCTGCAGGTACCCGCCTCTGCCGAGTACGTATTGGAAGGTTATCTGGAACCGGGAGAAACGGCGCTCGAAGGCCCATTTGGCGACCACACAGGATATTACAATGAAGTAGACCACTTCCCTGTTTTTACCGTGGATACCATGACGTACCGGGAAGCCCCCATTTACCACAGCACCTATACCGGCCGACCGCCCGATGAACCGGCGATACTGGGCCTTGCCCTCAACGAGGTCTTTATACCCATACTACAAAAACAATATCCCGAGATCGTGGATTTTTATCTACCGCCGGAAGGCTGTTCCTATCGGTTGGCTGTGGTCACTATCCGCAAGGAGTACCCGGGACACGCCAAACGAGTCATGTTGGGTGTCTGGTCTTTTTTGCGACAATTTATGTACACCAAGTTTGTCATTGTTACCGACGATGACATCAACGCCAGAGATTGGAAAGATGTTATTTGGGCCATGACAACACGCATGGACCCCCAGCGCGACTCCGTGTTTATTGAAAATACACCCATTGATTACCTGGACTTTGCCTCCCCCACCTCGGGGCTGGGCTCTAAAGTAGGGTTCGATGCGACCAATAAATGGCCCGGTGAAACCCAGCGGGAATGGGGAGAGCCCATTGCGATGAATGAAGAAGTAAAAAAACGTGTTGATGACATATGGGAAGAACTCGGAATCGAGCTCTAATGCCAGGCGTGGGTGCACCCAGCGTATTAAAAAGAGCGGGTCAGGCTACCTGACCCACTTGTGAAGGCATGGGTAGTTCGGGTAAAGCAGATTCGCTCAGTAACAAACCCTCACGGTAATAGGCAGCACTAACCCTCGGTTCTCCCAAACCATCGAGCAGCCGCCCCAATTCTGCACAAACTTCGGCGCTCCGCTCAAGCTTGTAGCTGTTCTCAAAATAGTCCCGCGCCTTGCCCCACAATTCATTTTTGGCGCACAGCCGCCCCAAACACAGTTGCAGCTGGATGTCTTTCTCGTGATTGGACAACCAGGATTCAGCCTGGGCAAGTTGCTTGGCAAGGTTTGGAGCTGCAACCAGCCCGAACAGCCGCACGATGCTACTGTCCCAGTTCTGTTTTAGGCTGCGTATTATAAGTTTTGCGGCCTCCTCATGCTCACCTGCATCGATAAGCAATTCGAGATAACGCTGAATGAATGCAGATTCCTTTTTCATCGGGCCCGATACTGCCTGCCAACCCCTATGCAGGCCATCAACGTCAGCGCCCTCCACCGACTGTTCAAAAAGTTTTATTGGCACAGACTTTTCGAGCGCACCGCGCTCCTCTTCACTCAATACATTGTATTTTTTTAGCTCAGGTAAAAGTTTGGCGAGATTCTCCCAGTCTTTGAGACCCTCATAGGCCCGGCACAATAACTGCAGAACATAGGGGTGCTTGCCAGCATTTTTGCGCGCGCGCACCAATGTTGCCAGCGCCTGTTCATATTGGCCGGCACCCAACTTCATTTCAGCCTGAGTCAGCTCCACTGCTATACCTGCATCGGACTCTGATTTTTCTGCCTGCCCAAGATATTCGCGCATTTTGTCAGGTTCATTTAACTGATAACTCGCCCTTGCCGCCACCAGATAATTGATGAGAGGAGCATCGTTACCCTTCGCACCACGCAGAAGCTGACGTCGCGACTTGCTCCAATTACCTTCAATAAAGCTGATCAGACCATGGTTCGTCAGGTGGGCCCCCTGCTTGGTCTGCCGCGTGTTCAGCCAACCAGTAAAGAAACTTTTCCCGCCCCACAATTTGCGCCACAAACGAATTAGTAGATAAACAAGGCAAGTAAAAATCAGTAAGAGCAGCAATCCCACCCACAAACTGGTTTCAAGCGTGTAGTTGCCAAAAGCTATGAGAACATAACCCGGATCGTATTCTATAGCGGCGACCACACCGACACCCAGCAACAGGCCAATAAGGCTATAGACAAAGATTATGCGCATACTTAAATACCTTCCTCGAGCTGCAAGCGCTGTTCAACCGCACTGTTAAGCTCTCGCAAAGATCTGGATACATTCGGCACATCAACTGCAATAGTCGTATCAACCAAAGCAGATATGTCTCTGGCTATTGCCTGGGAACCCACTGCATCAACTTCAAAAAATTGGCCCACCCAGTGGCCCGCTCGCTCCAGGCTTTCCCGAAAAAGCACCTGATTGCCCGACAGCAATGCAACCTGCGCCTGTTCGAGAAGCATGCGCATATTCTGGCGCACCAGCCCCTCCCATTGCGGGTCCATCAACGCTTCATAAGGTACGTCTTTGCGTTCGATAACAATGTAATTCGACAGCTTTTGTAAGGCAGCCCGATAACCTTGCTCCAACCGTGCCTTCCATCCTTGGGCCGGTATGGCATCAGCGCTGGACTCTCGATCGGGTAACTCAAATACCTTGAGATGATCAACTTCACCAATCAATGCCGCAAGGCGCAGATACAAGCCCTCCACATCGACTTTTGGCACCGCGCGCAACGCCGCCAGATCAGCCGCTACCGCAGCGCGGGCCTGGTGAAAACTGACATCCTCCAACTCTCGCAAAATACTGTCGGCACTGTTTAGCAAGGCTGTCGCGGCAACAACATCCCCGGCCATAATTAGCCGTTGATTTGCCAAACGCAGCAAATATTCGGCTTCGGCCAACAACCAATCGTTGCGGTCGGTAGCGCCAAAACGGGCAATCTCCTCACGCTGCACCTCCTGCGAAGTCTCCAGGCGGCCAAGCTGTGATGCCTGCTCGAGCGCAACCGCTTCAACTTTAGCCAGGGCCGTTTGCAATCTCTGCTCCAGTCCCTGATCGAGTTTTGCCAGAATCATCTGCTGGTTGTTTTCGACTGACTCAAGCTGTGTTAACCGACGATCGAGCGCACTCTCCAGATTCATTGCCTCCCGGGCTGACCAGACTGCTGCCAGGCCCAGACCTACCACCAATAACAGCGCAAACCAGCCAACGATGGAAGAGCCGCCTTTAGAGGCAGGCGGCGGCGCCAGTGTCGCCTCGGGTTTTGGTGGTGGTGCGGCAGCGGGATCCCAGCTTGCGGGATCTTTCGCAGATTTTTTTTCTGGGGCACTGGCAGAGACCGTTACCGCCTTGTCTTTCTTAGCCTTGTCCTTGTCGTCGAACTTCTCGCTCACGCCCTATTCTCCAGTACCTGATTCCTTTGAGTATTCCTGCCACCATCGCTCCGCAGCCCCAAGCATAGCGGCGTCTGAAGCATTTGCTGCGCAGTGTACATCCGCAAATCCCCACTCTCGTGCCAGTTGCGCCACGCGCCTGGACGGCACTATAAGGGGCAATACCGCTAATTTAGAGCTTTCTAGCGGGCTAAGCAAACTCAACATATTGGCCAATCCCTCACCAGAACTAATCAAAACCAGCCCAACAGCCCATTGAGTGAGTTTATCTGCCAATTCACCGGATTCTAACCCGGGGCATATTCGACGATAGCAATTGAATTCGTCAACAATAGCCCCTCTTGCCAAAAGCTCATCCCGCAGACTTACTCTGCCCCCAAAGCCTTTTACTATCAGCACTCTATGCTGTGCTACCCGCTCTAACGCAGGATTTGCCAGCAAGCTCTCACTGGTCATCCGGTCGCTGCTATGTACCTGCGATATGCCGCTTTCGCGCAAGCGTTCCGCCGTTGCAGAGCCAATTGCATACCAATTGCTGGTAGGCAATTCCGGCCAGGATTCCGCTATCCATTGCATGCCAAAATGTACAGCATTGCCGCTGATGAAAATCACATGCTGATATTGATCCAGATGCGCTACGCACTGTTTCTGAGCGGAATCAAGGACATCCAGAGGCTTCAATTCAAGCATCGGCTGACTGTGGGTTCGAAATCCCAAACGCTGCAGTCCGGCGCATAGCGCCTGGGCCTGCCCCGCTGGCCGCGTTACCAAAACCGCAGGTTTAAGCGCCATACACCTCGGCCAATATCTCCGCCGCACCCTGGCTAAGAAGATCTTCAGCGACTGTAATACCCAATTGCCTGTTATTTTTGGCCGGTGCCATGGCATCGGCACGCAATAAAAGTGATCCATCGGGTTTGCCGACCAGCCCGCGCAGCCACAAATTTTCTCCGGATTCATCAAACTGAGCATAACAGGCGATAGGAACCTGGCACCCACCCTGAAGACGTTCATTAAGCGCGCGCTCGGCCATAACCCGCTGGGCCGTTGGTTCATGATGCAAAACCTGCAAAAGAGCCAATACATCACTGTCGTCGCTGCGCAATTCAATGCCAACCGCTCCCTGTCCCGCTGCGGGCAGAGAGTCCTCCACTACAATCGACTGCCTTATCCGTGCAGCCATCCCCAGCCGGATGAGCCCTGCACTGGCGAGAATAATCGCGTCGTACTCACCCTCATCCAATTTCCGCAGACGTGTATTTACGTTGCCGCGGAGAAACTTAACGGACAGATCAGGTCGATTTGCCCGCAACTGGCACTCGCGGCGCAAACTGGAGGTACCCACCACACTACCCGCGGGAAGCTCGGCCAGAGATTGAAAAGCGTTGCTGACAAAAGCATCGGTAGGGTCTTCCCGGCGGCAAATAACGCCGAGGCTCAGACCCTCGGGGAATGCCATGGGTACATCCTTCATTGAGTGCACCGCTATATCAGCCGATCGATCCAATAAGGCGTTTTCCAACTCTTTGACAAATAGCCCCTTGCCGCCAACTTTAGCCAGGGGCACATCCAGCAATTGGTCTCCACGCGAGGTCATTCCGAGCAGGCTGACGTCGAGGTCCGCGTGGGCATCGCGCAACCTGGATTGCACATATTCAGCTTGCCATAGAGCCAGGGGACTCTCTCGGGTAGCAATGGTTAACGACATTAAAACATCCTCATTTTGGGCGGCTATGATATCAGCCAACGAGGAAATCAGCGAGGTGAGCGCGCCTTAAATCCCCTTGTTAGCTCTTAGACAGGAGTGGTGCTTACATTGATTTCAGGCGACTGCCCCGCGTTCCCTGCGTCTCGACACCCCCTTCAGTTGAAACCCCACGCCCTCAGGGGATGTCGAGACGCAGGGAACGCTAGCAACGAGCCAATCGTACTGGATTCGGGGGACCCTTCACGGGTAGCAGTTCCCGCCTGTCTTTATCCCCTGAGGGCGTGGGGTTCCAACCGTGGGGGGTAAAGACAGGCGGGAACTGCGGAGACGAAAACCACATTACGCTTAAGTAGGTACCACGCCCTTCAACAAGCGCTCTTTTGCCTGAGTCAGATGGCGGCGGCTTACCGCTGGCCGGGCGTCAACGCCCTCCAGTTCCACCTGCCAACTTCCCCCCTCATCGCGCTGCAACCGGATAACGTGTGCAACCGAAACCAGCGCATTGCGATGCACCCGAACAAATTGCGCTGCGAACTCTGTCTCTAGATCCTTGAGGGTATCGGGGATTAACAGTTCCTGCTCAGAGCTGACCGCTGTGACATATTTCTGCTCCGCCAAAAAACAACGGATATCCGCTACCGGCAT
>JBALVT010000189.1:0-8260 GCA_036961345.1 Halioglobus sp. | reverse complement strand
GAACAAGCGGTTATGCCCCAGGCGCTCGGTAATTTCCCGGTATAGTTCCTGTTCGTTTCCCACTGCACCGTCGGTAATAAATACCACCTGCCTAAGCTTTTCTGGAGTTTGCCCTTCCACGCCATCGCCCCCAGAGGGACTCAGCGCGGTACGAAGTGCGCCCAACATTTCGGTCCCACCCCCTGCCTTAAGCTGCCGCACATACTCCTGAGCGCGTTGCACATTGTGCCGTGACGCAGGCACAGCGGCTCCATAAAGCGAGCGATGACTGGAGTTGAACTCAATAACATTAAAGGAATCTTCCGGACGCAATTGACTTAAAGCCAAGCCCAGACTCTCCCGTGCTTGTGCAATAGATACCCCGCCCATGGAACCGGATGTATCAATAACAAAAATTGTTTCCCGGGGCATTTGCTCACCGTGATCGCCTCCGGCTAAAGCCGGCGGCACTACCATCAGCAAACCATAGTGTTCTCCATCGACTGTTTCGGTAAACACCGCGGCTTGCGGTGTGGATCCAGTCACAGCCTGCCAGCTCAGCACAAAGTCTCTATCCATCTGGCTGAACCCTTTGGCCAGGCGAATATCATAGCGATTGCTACTGCGCGACATTGCCAGCTCATGATAGGAAGCCGCCACTTTTGCCAGAGGCATGCCGGCATCCAACTGTGCGGTAAGCTCTATGATATTGACCGACGCCAAATCTGCACCAGACCCCGGGTGCAACACAGGCGTAATCGCATCGGCATCCGGCACCTGGTCGGTTGGCTGCGCCCAGCCCAGATAAGGGCTCAATTCAAAGACAGCTTCGGATTGCGCCTCCACCGTTTCTGAAATGGCAGCGCCTGGAATATAGCGCGGGGTAATCGTCATCGGAAAACGCAGTGAGAATTCACCGCTGGCAAACTCAACTTGCTGCACATAATCAAGACGTACCACGATGGTTTCGCCGGGCCCTATATTGGCCACACGATTGGTGAAGAGATTGGGGCGTTGCTGCTCCACCAGCGCCGCCTTTTTCCCCGCTTTTTTGGCTTTTTGATAGATTTTTTTCGCCACCGACTTTTCTTCAATCGCGCCGACAATACGCCGTTCACCGACCCGCATCTCCATGGCTTTAACCGCGCCAGTTTCAGACATGGGAAACGCATAGATCGCCTCGACCCACCGATCGGAGTCATTCACAAAAGTCTGCTCCAGGCGTACCTGCGCTATCATTCCACTGATATCAAAATGCGCCTTGCTATGTTGCATTACCGCCGGCGTGTAAAGACCAGTATCACGATCATGAAATAGCATCTGCCCCGACTGCACACCGTTGGGACTTACCACTTCGGGCTCCTGAGCCCGGGCCGGGCTTATGGTGAGTAGTAACATAACAATGGACGCGAGAACCATGGACGGCAGCGCGCGAAAACAAAACCACATGGGATAACGGTATAAATCGATGACCTCCTCCTGCGTTAAAGCAGGGGGCTGCGTTAGCTGATGCATAGTTTCTCTCCGGTTTCTAATTGATAGCCCTCATTAAAAGGGTCATATCTGGCAAAAAACGGGCTGAAAGATGGCAATGTGGTGAGCAAATATGGCGAATTGTGGCAAGTGCTTGTACAAGAGCGGTGAATTTGAAAATATGGGCATCAATATCGTGAGCCACGCAAATAGGAATCCATGCCCCACCACATTGCCATCGTAGAGGACGAACCCGCTATCGCCGCTAACTACCGCGACGCATTGGAAAGACAGGGGTTTCGTGTATCGCTATACGCAGACCGGGCCAGCGCTACCAACGCCTTTGCAACAAAGCTGCCAGATCTGGCGATTATAGATGTTGGCCTTGGCAGCGATGTTGAGGGAGGCTTTGAACTGTGCAGGGAATTGCGCAGTCGCAGCGCGGAACTTCCCATCGTTTTTCTCACCGCCAGGGATTCCGAACTGGACATCATCAGCGGCCTGCGTCTGGGTGCAGATGACTACCTCACCAAAGACATCAGCCAGGTACAAATGCTGGCCCGAATTGTCGCGCTATTGCGCAGGGTACAAGCTTTCCGCTCGCCGATTGAGAAAGACCATCTGATTACGCATGGGCAGCTCTGTTTGAATCTGGAGCGAATGACAACAAGCTGGCGCGATTTGAGCGTCGATCTAACGGTCACTGAATTCTGGATTGTGCATGCCCTGGCCCGCCATCCGGGTCATGTCAAAAACCGCCAACAGTTGATGGACTGCGCCAATGTGGTACTGGACGATAATACAATCACTTCGCACATAAAAAGAATCCGCCGTAAATTTCAAACTGCTGATCCGGAGTTCTCTGCCGTCGAAACAGCCTATGGCCTGGGCTATCGCTGGTCGGGTCTATAGACAATGAGCCTGCGCCGCCAACTATTAGTAGTCAGTTTATTACTGCTGTCTCTGCCTTGGGCGGGCTGCCAGTTTGTGCGGGAAATGGAGGGCGCACTGCGTCACGGACAAGAGCAATCGCTGCAGGCTACTACGCAGGCTGTTGCAGCCGTACTCAACAACAAACCCCAGATGATTTACCCCAATCTCGATCGCCTGTCGGCCCCTTTGGACGAGCGCACATCGGTGTACGCCAGTGCAAGGCAGGAACCGGTGATCGTAGACGGCTATGCTGACGGCTGGGAAGAACACAAACCGTACCGATATGACAGCGAAGACGGTGCAACACCGTTGAGCGTCAGCTACCAGGCAGTTACCCGCGGGGGCAAACTGTATCTGTTATTCAGAGTAAGCGATGCAAAGGTGATCTATCACAACCAGGGATTGTCCCCTGAGCCCAACGGAGATCGCTTGATAATTCGCACCTGGCAAAACAACCGACGCCAGGATTACGTCATAGCCACAGCCGCGCCGGGTAGTGTTCGAGCAAAGTTCGCCAGCCCTATTGACCCGGGAACCCGGGCCAGCAGTATTAGAGGGCAGTGGCAAGACAGTGAACTCGGCTATACCCTGGAACTTGAAATGCCACTTTGGGCAACCGGCGACCGCCTGGGTTTCTATATCATCAACGCCACTGGCACAGCGGGGGAAAAATTTGAAACCCTTGGCAATATCACACCGCTTGAGACCGCGGCACCTCCGTGGCTGATCTACACACCGCAAGATCTTCAGAAAACGATATCACCCTTCGGCCACAGTAACAGGGCATTGGAGGTAATCGACAAACAACACTGGCTGATTGCCAACCTCACAACCGGAACAAGCCGTGAAATTCGCGCGCCCTCTGAAGAAACATTCTGGCTAGTGCAGGCGCTGTATCGGAGTATCCTGGCGAAGGATATTTTGGAAGAACGCCCTACTTCTGCCATTTTCGGTCAAAGCGCCGGAATTGAAATTGATCGGGCACTAGCCGGCCATGGGGCAAATCAGCGATACCGCGATTCAGATTATTCAAACCAAACAATACTTACCGCGACATCACCCATTTTCAGCAATGGCGAAGTTGTGGCAGCTGTACTTATTCGGCAAAGTTCCGAAGAGTATTTATCGCTTACCGACCAGGCCTTCAATCGGCTCCTGGGCTACAGCCTGGCCGCTATCGGCATCGGCATCTTCGGACTTCTGGCATACGCCAGTATTTTGTCCTGGCGCATTCGTTCGCTCAGCCTGGCGGCGAGCAACGCAATGCGCACAGACGGGGCCCTGGAGGACAATTTCCCGCGCAGTCGTATTCCCGACGAACTCGGCGAGCTATCACGCAGCTATGCTGACCTATTAGATAAACTAAGGCAGTACCATGACTACTTGCGCACTCTAAGCAGAAAACTGTCCCACGAGCTGCGTACGCCAATTGCAGTGATTCAAACCTCGCTGGAGAATTTCGAGCAGCATAGGAACAAAAGCGCCGAAGACGAGATCTATTTATCCAGAGCCAAAGGTGGTCTTGCACGGTTGGCAAAAATCCTCAATTCCATGAGCGAGGCCAATGGACTGGAAGAAAGCATTCGCAGCAACTCAAAAATAGAGCTGGACCTGTGCCCACTGCTAAGAGAAGTTTTTGACGCATACAAAACTGTTTACGCGCAGCATAAACTCATCCTCGATTGCGAAGCTGAGCAAGCAATGACAGTCGCGGCACCAGAGCTATTGGTGCAGGCGCTGGACAAATTTATGGATAATGCCGCTTCTTTTTGTCCCGCTGGCGGCGACATCACCCTGCAACTCAAAGCGCAGGACAAAGAATGGATAATCGCAGTCACCAACGAAGGCCCCCCGCTACCGGAAGATATGCAAGGGCAGCTGTTTAATTCAATGGTCTCGGTCAGGGAAAAAGGAGCAGACAGTGTTCATCTGGGTCTGGGCCTACACATCGTCTCGCTCATTGCCGATTTTCACGAAGGGCAGGTGCAAATTCAAAATCTGGATGATGGCAACGGGGTGCGCTGTTCACTGGCGCTCAAAGCTAGTTCAGAAACGCCATCTGTTTAAGTTCTGCCAACTGGTCACGCAAAGCCGCTGCTGCTTCAAAATCCAGATTCTTGGCGTGTTCATGCATTTGGTTTTCCAGCTGCTGAAGTTTTCGTGCCATGGCTGCGGGAGTGAGTTTAGCCATATCAGCGCCAAAGGCAGCCGTTTGCTCGGCCGCTTTCCTGTCCTTGGCATTGCGCCGGGTGGGCATGCGTCTCGCCCCTTCCATAATATCCTGCACGGACTTGTGCACACCGACAGGCGTAATACCGTGTTCAATATTGTGGGCAACTTGCTTGGCGCGCCTGCGATCGGTCTCTGCAATAGCCCGCTCCATAGAACCGGTTATGCGATCAGCATATAGTATCGCCCGGCCATTGAGATTTCGCGCTGCCCGACCAATGGTTTGAATCAGCGATCGGTCGGAGCGTAAAAAACCCTCCTTATCCGCATCAAGAATAGTCACCAGAGAGACTTCAGGCATATCCAGCCCCTCTCTGAGCAGGTTGATACCAACGAGCACATCGAATTCGCCCAAGCGCAGATCGCGAATAATTTCCACTCGCTCTACCGTTTCGATATCCGAATGCAGGTAGCGAACCCGAACTCCGTGGTCCGCCAGATATTCGGTGAGATCCTCAGACATACGTTTGGTGAGCGTTGTCACCAAAACACGTTCGCCCTTTTCTACCGTTTTATGAATTTCACCCAACAGGTCGTCTACCTGTGTTGTGGCAGGCCGAATCTCAATTCCCGGATCGATCAAGCCAGTGGGGCGAACAATTTGCTCAACCACACGGCCCGCATGTTCCTGCTCGTACTTACCCGGAGTCGCAGAAACAAACATTGCCTGAGGCACAAGGTTTTCCCACTCTTCAAAGCGCAAGGGCCTGTTGTCCAAGGCCGAAGGCAGACGAAAGCCGTATTCGACCAGAGTCTCTTTACGGGATCGGTCACCCTTGTACATAGCGCCAATTTGCGGAATCGTCGCGTGAGACTCATCGACCACAACCAGCGCATTCTTCGGCAGGTATTCAAACAGGGTGGGCGGCGCTTCACCGGGTGCACGGCCAGACAAATAACGCGAATAGTTTTCTACGCCCTGGCAATAGCCCAGCTCGCGAATCATTTCCATGTCGTAACGTGTTCGCTGACCCAGACGCTGGGCCTCAACCAACTTCTCATTTTCCTTCAATTGCTTGAGGCGAATTTCCAGCTCTTCCTCGATATGCCCAAGAGCCCCGAGCATGACATCTCTGGAGGTCACATAGTGACTCTTGGGGAAGATGGTCACTCGAGGCACCTTATTAATCACCGCACCGGTTAGCGGATCAAAAATACAGATGTTTTCTATCTCTTCATCAAACAGTTCCAGTCTAACGGCCTCAAACTCTGAATCTGCGGGGAAGATATCAATCACATCGCCGCGCACGCGATAGGTACCACGCGAGAAATCAACGTCATTGCGGGTGTACTGCAGCTCTGCCAGCTGCCGTAAAACTTCCCTTTGATCCACCATTTCACCACGGGACAGGTGAATAACCATCTTGAAGTAGGACTCAGGATCACCCAGACCGTAAATGGCCGATACCGTGGCCACAACTATGCAATCTTCGCGCTCAAGCAGGGCCTTGGTGGCAGACAGGCGCATTTGCTCGATATGCTCGTTCACCGAGGCGTCTTTCTCTATATAGGTGTCTGAAGAAGGCACATAGGCCTCGGGCTGAAAGTAATCGTAGTAAGAGACAAAATACTCAACCGCATTGTTGGGGAAGAAGTCCTTGAATTCGCCGTACAGTTGGGCCGCCAGGGTCTTGTTGTGAGCCATAACAATGGTAGGGCGCTGCAACTGCTGCACCACATTGGCAATAGTAAAGGTCTTTCCTGAGCCGGTTACGCCCAGCAAGGTCTGTGACGCCAACCCTGCGTTTATACCTTCAACCAGTTGCCGAATAGCCTCTGGCTGGTCTCCGGCTGGCTCAAACTTAGATTTCAACTCAAACAGTCTGGACATGAACTACTCGACGGCCTTTCCTGAAAATAGCCGGACATTATCATCCACATGGCAGAAAATTGCAGCCTGAATCGCCCTCTGGCAGAGAATGCGCCAAAATCGCGATTTTCCTGTTGACCAAGACCTGATCCATCATTAATATACGCGGCCTTGGAGACTATCCATTCCGCTTTAGCTCAGTTGGTAGAGCAATTGACTGTTAATCAATGGGTCGCTGGTTCGAGCCCAGCAAGCGGAGCCATATAAGCTCAAAATATCAAAGGGTTGCAAAGATGCAGCCCTTTTTTATTGCCTGAGTTTTAGGGCTGGGTAACGGACTGGGTAACAACAGGTTTTGCTTTGGGAGTGCCGATCTGGCCAGGATGATTCAGGCGCTAAAATGACGAGCCAGTAACCACTGCTCCTATACGGAAGCCGTTCACTAACACTACGGAGTATTCCTTCAACCATATTTGGCCAAACACCGAATGGAGAGCGAGTTACTACTAAAGTTAGTTCAGCCGAGATTCCACGGCTAGATTCCAGGGGACTCCTCGCATATTTGCGTAATTCCACTGCTGAGGCGATGTCCGCTTTCACCACACTACGGCCATCAGAGTAGGGACAGCTTCAGCTATTTAGGGGCGTGTGCCAACAACGGTCCCTCAGTAACGCCCCAAGCGATGGCGCGAAGCGTCCGACAGCATTGCCTTATGTGTGTAAGTCTTGGGAACTGACAAGAGGTGCATTTTCAATAAGTCTGATGTCCTTTGAGATTGTAGTAGCTTAGACTTTGGATAGTTGTTCAATCAGTAGAACGGTCAAGAAATTTGTCTACCGCTTGCACGAAATTTTTATCAAATTCAACTCTGTGTTCCAGCCACCAATTTTTGCCGCCCGGCGAACCAATTATTCGATCGACAAGAGAAGTTTGCCGCTGCCATATCTCTTTGTCTAGTCCAGACTGCGATAATTGGAGATGAAGTGTTTCCATCGCATGGATTGCTGAATACAGAATATTACGGAAACGTACTTTCTCCAAGTCACTCAGCTCTGCTGGGTCGCGTAGACCTCTGTCAAAAATACTCGCGACGTCCTCGTTCTCAATGATCGCTTGTCTTATGTTAGAGACGGAATGCACAAAGCTGTCGTACCGACTGAAGCGATTTGATTCTGTATTTTGTCGAATCTGTGATGCAAGATATAGCAGCGTGATGATAACGCCGATAGCGGCCAACATCTCAGCTGATGCACCAACAGCGTCCCAGTTCATGAAGCCCTCTTCTTGTCGGCTAACAGCATATTTTAGTGCAATTCTCGCATGAGATACCAGATTTCGTATTTTCCCCGGCGTCCGCTTCGAGTAAATTTCTGCCGTAGAGCCTATTCCACATGCCACGACCGCTCTCGGCCCGTTAGCGGCCGCCTAATACTTACCTCTTGGGTTAGGCAGGGCCGAAGGCCTTTTTTCATTCGGTACTTTCATTCCCTACCCCCTATATTTAAGGCGAGTACCTGTTTGCACATGGTAATTTGGCATCTCAGATTACTCGGCTACATCAATTGCCTCGTCGATCAGAGGGGTTAATTCGAGGTGGTTAAAAACATGGGCATCAATAACTGCATCCCTGTCTCTGTAGCTTGCCAATAGAACGGAGGCGGAGTACCCCCGCCCAACATCGAACCATATCCGAGAGCCATAGCCCCCGATACCATAAAATACGCTCGGCTCACTCCCGTCGCTCGTCGGCCTGGTCCACCAACCGATAGCGTAACCCAGGTCAGGAAGCCCCACTTCGTCCCGCCACTCCGAAGCGTTTTCGAGGGCACCCAGGG
>JBALVT010000188.1:0-8262 GCA_036961345.1 Halioglobus sp. | reverse complement strand
CCTGGCAGCAAGATGCCACCTGCAGTTGTTTGTTCCTCTTCGTTGCGACGAACGACCACGCGGTCGTACAGCGGACGGATTTTCATGTGTGTAGCTCTCCTAGTAACAATGTTATGAGGGCCCCATTCGGGGCTACATTGGTAAATTGGGGCAGAATTCCTGAATTCAAGCCCCGATTAGCACTCTTCTTTCGAGAGTGCTAATTCTAGTCTGGGAATTCCAGCAGTCAAGGGCTTGGTGGGGTTTTTATAAGGACACTAAAAAAGGGGGATTTAATATGTATAACAAGAAGATATAAAGATTTTCATCGACTGATCAGTCATCGACATGACGAAATTCACCCTCAATGGTGTCATTTTCCCGGATATCCCTATCCGGCGCATAGGGCTCAGGCGCCCGGCCTGAGACGCCGCGCACAATAAGGCGACGAATAGGGCCTATCACCACAATCACCGCTGCAACATCCGAGATAATCCCTGGAAAAATCAGCAACAACCCAGCCAAACCCAGGGCCATATCATCCAGCATGAGCTCCGGACCCAATATTTTCCCTTCCTGGGTTTGCCTGAGGCGTTCGAACATACCCATGCCCTGCCGGCGCAACACAGCCACACCCAGCATAAAGGTAGCCAGAACATAAACTATTGCCGTCAGCGCACTGGTTTTAACACCGAGCTGAATCAAGGTGAACAGCTCCAGCCAGGGCAGAAGCAAAAAAATAAACCGCATAGAAGGTCTCCTTACATGACAAGTATGGGGGCGATTTAGCGATTTGCAAGAGATCGGAGGCCCTGCACGGAGTTCCAGCGATAATTCATCAGGCTTCAAATAGACGCGTGATCCTGTACACTTCTGCCCTGCAAATAATCACCCAAACAGGTATAACCATGGATTTACGAGATAAAGTCATTGCAGTTACTGGCGGCGCGCAGGGCCTTGGGCTAACCATGGCACTGGGGCTGGCGGCCAAAGGAGCCAAGCTTGCACTGGTAGACCTCAACGAACAGCGTCTGGAAGAAGCGGTACAACACTGTAAGGATGCGGGAGGCGACGCCAAAGCCTACATCGCTAACGTGGCAAATGAAGAGCAGGTAGAAACTCTGTTTAGCAATATCGTGGCAGATTTTGGCACGCTAAACGGCGTGATCAATAATGCGGGTATTTTGCGAGACGGCATGCTGGTGAAAGCCAAAGATGGCGAGATTGTAAAAAAGATGACTCTGGCGGAATGGCAGGCTGTCATCGATGTGAACCTGACCGGCGTATTTCTGTGCGGGCGTGAAGCCGCGGTAAAAATGATAGAGCTTGGCAGTGAAGGCGTGATCCTTAATATTTCCTCGGTTTCCCGGGCCGGCAATATAGGGCAAACCAACTACTCTGCCGCCAAAGCAGGCGTGGCTGCAATGACCGTTACCTGGGCGAAAGAGTTATCGCGCTACGGCATTCGCAGTATGGGCATTGCTCCGGGTTTCATTGGCACCGAGATGATTGCCAGCATGAAGCCCGAGGCGCTGGCCAAAATGTCTGCGCAAATCCCTCTGGGACGGGTTGGTGCGCCGGAAGAAATCGCCGATACCGCCGTTTTCATCTTCGAAAATGATTATCTGACCGGGCGTGTCATAGAGACCGATGGCGGAATTCGACTTTAATCAGCGCATCTGGCAGGTCGTTACGATGATCCCGCCGGGGAAAGTGGCAACCTATGGCGACGTAGCACGCCACGCAGGATTGGCAAAAGCCGCGCGGCTAGTAGGCCGGGCCCTGGGGCAACTGCCGCGTGATACCGCTATTCCCTGGCATCGAGTTCTCAATTCCCAGGGTAAGATATCGCTTCCCACAGGTTCGGCGTCGCAATATAGCCAGAGAGAACGGCTGGAGTCAGAGGGCATTGTATTTAAGGGCGCGATCAACCTGGATTTAAAAAAATATCGCTGGGTTCCCGGCGAAGGTGGCGAACAGCCGATCAGCTAGTGGGGCAGCTGTGTGCCGAAAACATCTCGCAGGAGTAATGCAAAAACCGCTGGGCCTGGACCGGGAACTGCCCCAAAAATACAGGATTGGTTTCAGGGCACTCATACTCCTCGCCTCGAAGCTCGCGATATTGCTCCTTACTCGAACCCATATACGCTTCCGTGGCCTTTTCATTCTCTCCGCCGGTAGTTACGCCGCCATGAAACTGGTGGAAAGTGCCCTCGCCCGGAACTATCACATGTTGTACCCCGGGGTACTCACAGGCGCGTTTATACAGATCTAGATTCGTCAGCCCACCACCTCGAAGATTAAAACGTGTATCACAGCCGCCCAGAGCGGACCATATTTCACGGGGTATACTGAGGCAGTTGCTCTCGCTATTGGGCAGAAAAAAGCCCGGCGCTGAGGAGCCGCTAAAACAGGAAATATCAAACAGTCGATACCCATTTTTCGGCCAGTCAATTGACTCAATCAACTCGCGTTCGGCTTGAACGCCGTAGCCCGTTTTAACCGCTTCCTGCTGTAATTCGTGCCCCAGATGGTAGCCAGGGATAGATACCACTGCATGCTCGTGAAGCCGGTGACCGAGAATAATATTTTTTACAACGCCGGGTGTCAGCATTCGCGCACCGTCGATCATCAGACAAATATGTGACCCTCGCGCCAGTGAAGCCCCATAATTAATGGCCTGCACGGGACTCGACTCCGCCTCTTTGCGGTGAACATAGCGAAAGTTAGATGGGAATGTTTTGATAAATTCGGGGGAGACTAAATTAGGAGACTCATTTTCGATCAGAATCACTTCGTAATCAGATGATTCTACACCCTGCTGATAATCCACCCGCAGGGAATTGATCGTATTTTCGGCCTGAGTCGGCATGTCATAGACAATGACTATGATACTTATCAGCGGCGAAGCCGGCACGGCGCGCGGCGCCTCGGCTTTGCCAAGCAGTTGTTTAACCTGTTTCAGCATTGATGTGCCCATCTAAAGACACATCTTGAGGAGACGGTTATAAAGCCGTTGAATCTTCCAGGGCACCGGGTTTGGCTGGCCATTGTTTGACGTGCGAAGCTCATCGTCATAGAAGCGCTGATCCTTTTCCTCACCACCCAAGTTCAAATGCCGAATCGCCTCATCCAGCTTTTGATGAAACACCTCCTCATCCTCATCAAAACAGAGCATGGGAAAAGCGCTTCTTTTAGCCTCTTTATACAGCAATTTATTGTATTTGTACCATAGACTCAGCGCCTGGGATCGCGGCATGCGCTCCCGACTCGCCAGCGACTGGGCCACCGCATTGGGATGGCGCACAATTCCAATAAATTCTATACCGGGATAGATACGTTTCCAGCCCTCCAGCACTAATAGCGTGCGTGGATCCTTAAAGCCCAGGGCAACGACATCTTTGTGGCCATCGAGTATGTCCAGGGCCTGCTGATCATGTTCCGGGCGCCAAACCAGTTTTTTGGGTGGTTTGTTCCAGGCACCATCGTTCGCAGCCAGAATAGCGTCGTTCAGAACGACAAACTCCTGGTTTTCACGGTTTCCCTTGCGATTAAAGGGGTTCCACGTATGGCATTCACCAAGGAATAAGCCGGCATCCTGTAAGGAGCCAGTCAAACAGCTGGTACCGCTACGATGCATGCCCAGCACGCAAATAAGTCTGTCTGGTTGGCCCATATTTTGTAAGGTTTCTAGATTTCCCGGTAGATCTTATATTAATTTTCCGGGGCAACAACGTATAAAAAATACACAGCAATCCTTGCCCACTGCCCGGCAACTCTTTTCTTGCGATCTGACATTATATCCGGGTAATGCACTGTTGGCCATATTGCAGCTCAACGCTCAGCCTTCGACACTGAACCCTCGCGCCAGGGCGCCACCCAAATCAGCAGTAACATTCCCGGCAGCGCCAGCGCGGCGCACAGGAAATAAAACTGCAGCCAGCCGATCTCATCGACAATAATACCCGTACTGGCATTGGCAAAGGTTCGCGGCAGAGCCGCCAGCGCGGTGAACAAGGCAAACTGCGTGGCCGCATAAACCCGGCTGGTTTCCCTGGCAATAAACGCCGTGAAAGCGGCTGTGCCCATGCCCACGCCTAGATATTCAAAGCCAATAACCGCGGCCAACACCCACAAGACAGGCCCCGTGTTTGCCAACACAGCAAAGCCCAGAATGCTGATAACCTGCAATACACCAAAAAGCCACAGTGAGCGGTTAATTCCAAGCCGGATCATTAACACCCCGCCAATGATCCCGCCAATGATCGCCGGCCACAATGCAGCATTTTTTGCTACCAGGCCAATTTCAGTTTTGCTGAAACCCAGGTCGAGGTAAAACGGCATAGACAGGGCAGTCGCCATATTGTCGCCGAGTTTGTACAGAAACATGAAAGACAGAACCAAACACAAACTGCTCCACCCTCGCCGAGCAATATATTCAGCAAATGGGGCTATAACAGCCTCGCGTAGATTTTTGGCTACGGGTAATTCAGACATGGGTTCATTAATGACCAGGGTCATTATCAGGCCCACCGCCATAAAGGCGCCAGTAATCCAGAACACGCTGGACCAGGGCAAAAAATCAGCGAGAATAAGGGCCAGAGAACCGGGTATCAGACTGGAAATACGGTAGGCATTTACGTGAATGGAGTTGCCCAGGCCCAGCTCTTCGTCAGGCAGTATTTCACGCCGATAGCCATCCAGTACTACGTCCTGACTTGCGCTGAAAAATGCCACAGCAACAGCTAACCACGCCACCAGCCAGGTGGACTCCATTGGCTGGAACATGCCCAACATGCCAATGGAAAAAAACAGGGCTATCTGGCAGACAAAAATCCAGCCGCGCCGCCTCCCCAGGAACGGCGGTATATACCGATCCATGAGCGGCGCCCATAGAAACTTCCAGGTATAGGGGATACCCACCAGGGCAAAAAGGCCTATATCACTAAGAGAAACCCCACCGTCTGTCAGCCATGCGGGAACTAACTGGAACAAAACATAGAGGGGCATACCCGAGGAAAAGCCTGTAAATACGCAGATGAGCATGCGCCTGTTCAGGATGGCCTCTCGCCAATTTATAGTCGCGTTAGTCAAGGTGTACCGCTGTGTCCTGGCCAATAGGGAGGTGCGAAGGTCGGTAGGGGGTGGGCCAGAAACTCAAACTAATTCCATCAGAGAAAGACGCGACTCAGTCGGCAGGATGTTCCATAAATCCTGTTCTGCCAAAACCAGCAGGGCCGCTTTTGCAAAAAGCTGGTCGTGAACGCCAAACCCCCCTGCCCTTATGTTTTTGATGATTAACATCAGGCATTCGGAAACCGCTTGTTTGTCCGTGCTATACAAATTGAGCTTGCCCGGTAGTGGAATGTCTTTGTGAAAAAGGGTCTGTCCGTTTAGAAACTCCTGCTCCAGTTTCTGATTCACTTTCAGCCAGCCCCTGCGCAGCTGGCGATAAAGTCGTTTGCGAACATAAAGACATTCTTTGGCCGGCTCCTCCGGCAATACGCGGGTGAGAAGCGCTACCACATCATCATTGAGATCTTTTTCAAACCCGACCCGGTTGAGACACTGCTTGAAATATAACTGATTGATACCCAGTGCCTCATTACTGCTTGTCCTTCCGGATTTAAGCGGAATGATATCCAGGGATTTGCAAAAATCGAGCACAATGTCATTGTCGGGCCATTGCTCAGATTCGTAGGGCCTGATCAGTACATTTTCTTTGCCAAAGGGTTCGCTCCATATTTTCAACAATCCGTGATAGTCATGCTCAAAAATCTGGTGCGTGTCATAGAATTGATAGGCACTGTGCGCCCACTGGCGAACACCTTTCACATCCTGATTAAAAAACGAACTGTAGAGCTGGTCCTGCCTTCGCAAATACACCACTATTTTGATGTCGTGGCCCGCTAAAGACGCTTTGATTTCATCATGCATCTGCTCTATATTTTTGGTCTGCCCGAAAAACAGCTCAGAGCTGACGATCACTGAATGGATGTTGTCGCCGTGGGAGTCGATATCTTCCCGCAGCGCCTGCCAGGCACCACCGCGCTCGCAATCGCCGTACCAGAAATCGGCCATACGATGATCCTGGTATTTTTCAATGAGATCACAGACCAGCAGATGATGGGCATCTCCATGCCGGCCGGCACGGGGGTAGAGAACACCATTTTTTAAAAGTTTCTTATATTTCTGGGAAAATATGCTCTGCAAGGTAGAGGTGGCGGTCTTGGGTGCGCCGATATGGATATAAACTGTGGCCATGAATTTTTCCAGATTTTAGGCCGAGGATTATGCCTTAAATGCGGCGGGGTAGCCATGCGCTAGCTATGGTGATTGTCCGTCTGGCTGGCTATCGGCCGACAATATCGTGCATGGGTTTATCGGAAAACCGGCGTTTGATCGCCTGTTTTAATCTGAAAGGAATCAGCGCCACCAGCCTGGCGATAAACCGAGAGCGGCTCAGCCGCCACAGATAACCCAGAACACGCTCTGAGAATGTTAGCGTCTGCCTATGGGCGCGATAATTGCTCCCGAGTTGATCCAAAACGTTCTCTTCAAGCGTTCCCTGCACGGCTGGGACAGCCTGTAAATAAGCCCTATCATAAAACTGTGTGTCAACCAGTTCCAGATCTGTGTTGATATCGCCTGGAACAGCCGGAAGACTTTGCCCATTAAGCACCGCGCTCCAAAGCTCGCCCCACTGGTCCGGCGTTTGATCCCATGGACAAACGCTGCTGTACGCCCTTCCCTGCACACGCTCTACAAATGCGCCGAGATTGGGCACCACCACCGGCAATCCGCAGTGCAGTGCGATGCTCAAGGTATAGCTGTACGTTTCCGGCCAGAGCGCTGGAAACCAGACAACATCCGGAGCGATCTCTTCCACGAGGCGATAGACGTCGCTATTGTCATAGGGGCCATGCGTAACAACAGCTTGAGACAGGGCACGGTAGGCATAACCCAGTAGATGGAATTCGATTGCCTGCCCACGCAATGCCGTTGCGACAGCATCGACTATATCGGCGCCTTTCTCACGGCTCAAAGCCCCCATCACCAATACTTTCAATGGCCTGCCCGAAGCAAACGACCAGCGTGGCTCTGGGTAAGGCTGCGACAGCTGGTAATCGGGATGCCAGGCTACCACCGGATTGGCCACTGTAAAAAACTTCTGAAAACGCGCCGAACAATCAGCGGAAGGAAAAACAACCCGACTGGCGCCCTCCACTAATAGTCTCTGGCTCTCGCGCCAGTGACTAGCTGTTACACCAACGGGCAAGGGATAGTGCTGCGCACAGCCTTCATCAAACGTGTCAGAATCTTCGCTGACGTAACGGGCGTCATTATCGGTAAGAGTGGGATTGCCGTTCAGCAGATAGTAATCGTGAATACTCAGATCGTAGTCACAGGACAGATCCTCTGCCAACTTCCACAGGCGCGGATGCAACCCCATTGTATGATGAAAATGAACCCTGCCAACCCCAAGTCCAGACAGCAGGCCAATCAACAGCTCATACTCTGATTCGACATTGAAGTACAAGCCGTCTTTCAGTTTATGATTGTGATCAAAGAAGCGCAGCGTCACCGATTCGCCATCAACATCCGGGGTGATTTGCAAGAACAAGGCCTGAGTGTCGTAAGTTGCCGCCAACTCATTCACGTGCTGCTGTGCACCACCACCGAGTTTATGGGTAATCAGTGCAACTTTCGGTATGTCCTGTTGTGCAAACAGTTTGAGGATTGCGCGCATCCTCCACTCCCGCCCCGCATCAGCGGCTATAAACTTCTGTATATCAGCGTGATAGTGAGGGTATTTTGCGTCGAGAATTTCCTGGGCGCGGGCGATTCGAGGGTTATTCTCTGCGCCAAAACTCACACCCCCCTTGTGAAAAACAAAACAGTTGGCCAGGTGAAGGTTTTTGCGGCCCGAGCGCAGAGCCCGCTGACACCAATCATTTTCTTCCCCATAACCCTTGCCAAAAGTCTCCAGATCGAAATAGCCGATATCGTCCAGGCAATCCCTGGGGATATACATGCAAAAACCGACACCGGTGGGCACTTCAACAACATCTTGTGGGCCAAAACTCTCAGCAAAAAAAGTATCGAGCTGCGCCACGCTCAATCCGAACAACAAGCGGTTGTCTTCACAAAAGTTGGGGAAACTGCAAATTGTGGCGTTGTTGGAAAAAGGCGTAATACTGGCTACAGAATCATTCGTTTGAGCGGCTTCGCGCAGACGTTCCAGCCAATTACCTGCCACCTCCACATCGCTGTTAAGCAGCA
>JBALVT010000187.1:0-8299 GCA_036961345.1 Halioglobus sp. | reverse complement strand
CCTATTCTTTAACATAGCATATTGGAGGTAATCCATGACCTATCTAACCGATAACGCGTTTACGGCTTACGTTGCCACCTTGGTAGGCATTTGATTCGGGCTGAGCACTATAGGAATCTCAGGGTCAGTGCGTTTAGCGAATGGAGTAAGGCGGTAGTTTGAATGTAGACAGCGGGTTTCTGTGATCTTGAGAAGTTAATTTGCCAATACCCTTTCTAGAACCCCCAAAAATTTCACGGGCAGATATATTGCTCGGCCCTGGAAAACGACTTTAATAATGATGTGGCCACCATCAGCCGCAATGTGATTGATCGCTTTAACAGCCAGGCTGATTTCCCGCTCTAGTCCATATTGACGATTCGTAGGCCGTAGGGCCTGCGTAAGATCTCCCCATCAATTCAACGGTGCGTCCTTTGCACCAGGGGAGAGCACACATGACAGACTGGCAGAACAAAGTTGCAGTAATTACCGGCGCCAGCCGGGGTATTGGCGCTGGACTGGCCAGGCACTGTGCCGGCCTGGGCATGCACGTGGCCGCCGCATGAGACGCCTCGATGGTTTAAGCGCCTTCATGATCTATAGCGAGAGGCCGAAGTCTTACCAACACACGCTAAAGGTCGCGGTTCTCGATTACGGTGAGCAGGCTATGCCGTCTTATGAGGCCCTGGTCAGCGATTTTTCTGAGAACATCAAGCGGCTTCCTATGCTGCGGTGGAAATTGGCCAGGGTCCCGTTTGGCCTCAATCACCCGGTCTGGGTACAGGCTGAAGATTTCGATATCCGCTACCACCTGCGTCATGTTACCTGTCCAGCTCCAGGGGACGATCGCGCGTTCAGCCAGCTGGTCTCCCAGTTATACGCCTACCCGATGGACCAGAGTGCTCCCCTGTGGCTGACCTGGATTGTGGACGGTCTTGCTGACGGTAAAACGGCAGTCGTGACCCTGGTCCATCATGCCTATACCGATGGCACCGGCGCTGCGCGTATGCTGGAGCGGCTGCTGCTACCTGCGCGAGCTAAACAGTACCCGGTGGCTGAGCTCGACGCAGTGAAAAACCCCGGTAAACTCAGGTTGTTTGTCAATGGGCTGGTCGATTTGCCCTTGCTTTTTGCCCGGGAGTTGCCGGGTATTCTGCGCGGCGCTAGAACTTTATCGCGGTATAACAAAGCGCGATTGGCTTCTGGGCAGGCCATGCCACCCGGTCCGGATGATGCGCCTTACTCACCCTTCAACACGGCCTTAACGCATCGCCGTACTTTCGCTTACAAAACCTTTTCCCTGGCCGATATCAAAGCGATCAGTAAGCGGATGGAGGTTTCAATTAATGACCTTTTCGTCGCTGTCTGCGCCGGGGCCTTTCGCGAATTCCTGCAGGACTCTGACTTTGATCTGGACGCCCGCCCAATGGTCTGTACCTTGCCGGTAAATCTCAGGCCGCCGCCGGAAGAGGATGACCTGGTCGGTAATCAGGTTGGCACCGGCTATATGTGGGTGCCAAGCCACATAGCCGATCCGCGGGAGCGACTACAGGCCACCCACGAGGCGGCCCAGACCATGAAGTCTTATCTGGCTGCTACCAGCGACGTCAATATCAGCCGCGTCATGCAACTGTTGCCACCGCTCTACGCCAAAACCATGGGTTGGATATTTGACCGCACCCGGGGCAAGGTCAACCTCGCCGGCAATCTGGTTTTGTCCAATGTGGCCGGCCCGACGAAACCCCTCAATATCGGCAAAGCAACAGTGTCGAACTGGTTGTCCATTGGCCAGGTATCGGGCGGTGTTGGGCTCAACATCACGGTGTGGAGTTATGCGGGGAATTTCAATGTCTGCCTGATGGCCGATGCACAAGTTGTCCCCGATGGCTGGGTGTTGCTGGACTGTATTAGTAATGCCCTGGATCAATACCGGGAGACGGCACAAGAACAACGCCCTGAATTAGTTTAATCGCAAGCAACACAATTCATTATCAACCCATTCAATCGAAAGGAGAAATATGCATGAACCAGAAACACATTCCATCTCAGAAAACCCTGATTGCCACTGCCGTGATGGCATTGGCATTGTCCAGCCAAGCGGTGTCTGCACAGATGCTTGAGGAGGTGATCGTCACCGCCCAGAAAAAATCGGAGTCCTTGCAGGACACACCCATCTCTATTGCCGCGTTTGGCTCTGACAGCCTGGAAAACAAGGGCATTAACACATTGGTGGACTTGCAGGGTAACGTCCCCAATCTGCAAATGACGCCGCACCCCAATAGCGCCACGACTGCCCGTGTTTATCTGCGTGGTGTTGGCAATAGTGACGACCAGATTACCCAGGACCCCAGCGTGGCGGTTTACCTGGATGGTGTTTACGTGGCCCGCAACCAGGGGCTGGCGATGGAAGTCGGCGACATCGAACGTATTGAAGTGCTGCGGGGGCCCCAGGGCTCGCTCTACGGGCGCAATGCAACGGGCGGTGCAATCAACTTCATCACGGCCCCTCCCAGCCTGGATAGTGTCGAATTCAAGCAGCACCTGTCGGTGGGTTCGGACAGTGAATTGAGAGCTAAATCCATGTTGAACGTTCCTCTTACCGACAGTCTTGCGGTTAAGCTGGCCTATTTGCACGCGCAAAAAGACGGTTTTGTCGACAACCCGGGTAGTGGCGAGGATCGCTGGGGCGATAAGCAGCGCCAGGCCTGGCGTGTGGACGCACTGTGGCAGGCGACCGACACGCTGCAAGTCCGCTATGGCTACGATAACTCCAGCATCGAAGACACGCCGGCTTTTATCGCCGCAGTGCCCCTGTCTCCGCAGCAGGGTGATCGACCCGACCAGGGCTCCGCTTTTGTCGAAGACCTGCAGGCCAACGATGTCATCGCCAGCGGCCACAACCTGACATTGACCTGGGACCTGTCCGACCTGGTAACCCTGAAGTCAATCACTGCCTACCGTGAACTGGAAAACGAAACCTACCAGGATTACCACACGGACGCGTTGCTGCCAACATTGCCCATCTTCATTACAACTACAGACTCCAAACAGGACCAGTTTACCCAGGAATTCCAGTTGCTCGGGAGTGCCTTGGACGGTGCCGTGGACTACATCCTGGGGGCTTTTTACTTCGATGAGAATGGCGCCAGTACTGACCTTACCCGGATACCTATCGCCGGTACCGACACGGTGCGCGATGTCAGGATCAACAATACTGCCTACGCCCTGTACGGTCAGGCAACCTGGACGCCAGAAGCGCTGGAGCAGCGTCTCCATATCACCGGTGGCCTGCGCTGGTCAAAAGACGAACGGCAAGCCGACCTTATCTCCGTCGATAGCCTCATCGACGGTCCGCAAATCAGCCGAAATGCCGGTGGTGGTGATAACGCCTTTGACGATTTCAATCCCAGCGTGGTGGTCGCCTATGACCTGACCGACAATATGAATGTCTACGGTAAGCTTGTGACGGGGTATAAAACCGGTGGCTATAATGTGCGTGCCAGCACGGTTGAGCGGTTTGAAGAGGGGTTTGAGCCTGAGCAACTGCTGTCCTACGAATTGGGACTCAAGTCTGAGCTGTGGGATAAGAGGGTGCGACTCAATGCCGCCGTATTCTTCTCCAACTACGACGACATCCAGATTAATGTCCAGACCGATATCAACAATCCGCGCACCACCGATGTGTTTAACGCCGGTGAGGCGGAAATATCCGGTCTGGAGCTCGATGTAACGGCAATGTTAACGGAATCTTTGACCCTGAATCTTGCCTACGGCTATCTGGATGCGAAATATACCGAAATCATTGACCCGACCACGGGTGTCGATATCACCGATGATTTCCGCTTCGTCTCCACGCCCGAACATAGCTACACCGCCGACCTGGAATATGTCTTCCCGGCCATGGCTATCGGTGAACTGACCGGCAATATCAGCTATAACTGGCAGGACGAGCAGTTCTCCAGTTCCACCACAGAGCTGGGTGATTACATTACCCGGGACTACGGTCTGCTCAATGCGCGCCTGTCATTGTCCGATGTGACGTTTGCCGGTGGCAGCTTGCGGGTCGCCGCCTGGGGCCGCAATCTGAACGATGAGGAATATTATTTATCCCACTTCAATGCCGGGGTGAACAGCGCCATGTTCGGGGAGCCTCGCTCTTACGGTATTGACGTTGTGTATACCTATTAGGAGGAATGGCAATGGGATCTGGACCCGGGTAAAGCCAGTAAGCCTGCAGCTGGTACGCCTATCCCAGGTTCGCGACGGATCGGAGTATCAGGCTGACCAGTTGAGTTTGTTGCGTCACCCCGGTTTTAGCAAAAATGGAGCGCAGGTGAGCCCGGCCGGTATTGGTGCTGATGTTGAGTTGTTTTGATGCCTGGTCGAGACTATTTCCGTGGGCCAGTAACAGCGACAGCCGCGCTTCCGCAGGCGTCAGGTCGAATACCCCCCGCAATGCCTCGGCGGACGTGCTGAGCTCTTGTTCGGGATCGCTGATAAAGACTACCACCGAGGGCGTCGACTGGCCCTCGAACCATTCGCTGTTAGGTACCGGACGCACCACCAGTCCCAATCCAGGTCGGTCCAGGGTGGTTGGCACGGCCATGGCATGGGCAATAGAAAACTCTCCATTGCGTTGGGCGACCAGTGTCTCTTCAATAGCCGTCTGGAGTTCCTGACTTTTTTGCCGTGTCGAGAGCTGCAGTGATTCCCCCTTTATACTAATTCCTTCATGGCGTGCCAGCAGTTGCTCCGCGCCACTGTTTACCCGCAGAACCCGTCGGTTTTCATCGAGTATGATACAGGCGAGGGAAAATCTGTTGACGGCACTTTCGAGCATCAAACGTTCGGATTCGGTGGTCTCAAACTGGTTGTACAATCGCAGGATCTGGCGCAGATGTGGCACCAGCAGTGAGAGTAGTTGGCGAGGTTCTCCGCCGAATGCTTGCTGGCTGGGGCTTCGCAGTAAACGCAGGCTCGCGCTGATGCCCCCGGTGTCACGGATATCCACGGCGAGGATATGGTAGATATCATGAGGCTGCAGTAGTTGCTGATAGAACTCGCTGCTGTGTAGCGCTTCAGCACTAATGAATTCATCCATGCTTACAACCTGGCCCTCAGGTAGGTTGGTAAAAGGGTCCAGCTTGTAGAAGTGGCTGCTGTAGGGGTTGTCGGGGCC
Source organism: Halioglobus sp. (assembly GCA_036961345.1). GTDB lineage: Bacteria > Pseudomonadota > Gammaproteobacteria > Pseudomonadales > Halieaceae > JBALVT01. The sequence continues at coordinate 3,141 of JBALVT010000187.1, read as the reverse complement.
TTCGGCCTTCGGATTCGACAATCCCTCGGAGAGAATCAGTCCGGTGTCCAGCTCCGAGGGACGACGCAGTACCAACACCGCGCTCTGTGCAGCCATTGCATCGCGCACGGGCGCTAACAGCTTCAGGAGCGGCTTGCTTGCCAGCAAAACCGCGTACAGGTTCTCCAGAAGTGATGAACAACGCTCTACCGATATGGCCATGCAAACCCTGAACTATTGTAGTCTTTGCCTGCATTGAGTATGGCACATCGCGGCTTACTGTGTTTGTTGCGCTGTGCCTCAGGCGGCCTCGATTGACACCTCAACCAGGTCGTACGCCTCCAGCCTGGGTGTCGCCATTTCGTCAAAGAAACGCTGTCGATCCCAGGGCCAGGTGGCTGGCACACCTTCGCTATCGAGATACCAGCTTTTACAGCCAGAGCCAAAAATGGTTTGTTTGGCGGCGGCAACACGTTCCCGATCAAAATCTGCCAGGGCCTGGGCGCTGGCGCTGACCTCCCGGCACTCACCGGAGTCAATCAACTCAATCAGCTGGGAGATGTAATGCCATTGGTATTCGGCAATCTCGATAAGGGAGAAGTTACCAACTGGCCCGTTGGGACCGTTGAGCATAAACAGATTGGGAAACTCGGGAATCGAAATTGACATATAGGCGTTGGGGCCCTTGGCCCATGCTTGCTCCAGAGTAGTGCCGTCGCGTCCCATAATTTCCATTGGGCGCATAAATCGGTCCACCTGGAAGCCGGTGGCCATAACCAGCACGTCAAACTCATGTAATTGGCCATCCACGGTGCGCACGCCTTTCGACTCTATACACTCAATATCATCGGACACCAGCGACACGTTGTGGCGTTGTATCGCCTGATAGTAATCCGGTGAGTAAACCAGCCGCTTGCAGGCGGCGCGATAATTGGGGCGCAATTTTTCCCGCAGCTTGGGATCCTCAACGCTGTCCTCGAGGTTTTGCAGGACAATGGCCTCAATCTCGCGCATATCCTCTGAATCCGGCTGGGAAATGGCGCGGCTGAAGCGGTTGACGGCTTCAGTGTAGATCGGTTCATTCTGCATGTGCTTGAGCAGGGCGGCATCCTGGCGAAACGCGGCTTTCTCGTCCTCGGAAAATGCGGGATTTTCTACTGGCATAATCCATTGCGCAGAGCGTTGGAAATGGCTTAGCTTCCGCGCCCTGCTCGACAGCGCCGACACAATTTGTACGCCGGTGGATCCGGTGCCAATAACACCAACACGCTTGCCATCCAGCGCAACGCTGTGATCCCAACGCGCGCTGTGGAACATCGCACCGGAAAAACTCTCCCAGCCTTTAATATCGGGATAGCTGGGCATATGCAAAACGCCTGTTGCGGCGATTACCACATCGGCTTCATCTTTTGTTCCACTGTGTGTTTCTATCTGCCAGCGACCCCTGGAAAACTCACAGCGGCGGATTTCTTCATTGAACCTGATAAGTTTGTCGATCCCGTACTTCGCGGTAGTGCGCTCGAAATACGCCTGAATCTCTCCGCCCCCCGCGAGGTAGTGGCTCCAGTCGGGATTCGGTTCGAAAGAGTAGGTATAGGCGTGGGCGGCAACATCACAGGTCAATCCGGGATAGGTATTTTCCCGCCAGGTGCCGCCAACATTATCGGCTTTTTCATAGATACAAATATTGCTGAAGCCCGCTTCCAGGAGCTTGATACCACTCAGAATTCCCGCCATACCGGCGCCAATTACCACAAACCGTAGATCTCTCTTCTTGTCCATGCTGTATTCCTCTGTATCGGGTTGCCTGCATTTGAGAGCAGTCTAACAATTGAATTCGGCGTATAAATCGTTCATATGGACTAGTTCTGCAGATTGGGGGTCTGGAGTTTCTCTTTGATTTTTTCCTGTGGTTCCTGCGAGCAGACCTGCAATTAAGAATCTAGTTGATTTGGACGATGTGGGAACTGGTGCCAATGAGCTAAATTTCGGAACTCATTAGATTCCGGAGATCATCATGCAAGACTTTAACAACAAGGTGGCTGTTATAACCGGCGCCGCCAGTGGTATTGGCCAGGGCCTAGCCCGACATTGCGCGAGTGAAGGAATGCGTATCGTACTGTCGGACCTCAATGAAGCAGCGCTGCATAGCCTGGCTGAAGAACTGGTTGCGACTGGCTGCCAGCTTATTGCTGTCGTCACAGATGTGTCCAGGCCGCAGGCCCTGGAGAACCTGGCCGATGCCGCCTACGCCGAGTTCGGACAGGTTGATTTGCTGATAAATAATGCCGGTGTACTAATCAGCGGTTATAGCTGGGAGCGACCAATCGAAGACTGGCAGTGGATACTAAATATTAATTTAATGGGGGTAGTGCACGGCCTTCACAGTTTTGTGCCTCGCATGCTGGCACAGAAAACCCCGGGGCATATCGTCAACACGTCGTCATTGGCGGGGTTGTTGGCGGCGCCCCTGATGGGGCCTTATACAGTGAGCAAGCATGCTGTGGTGGCCCTGACCGAAACCCTGCATTACGAGCTGGCCAGTATCGACGCACAGCTAAAGGTATCGGTGGTATGCCCCGGGCCAATTGCCACCGGTATAGCCGGCTCAGGTGGCCAACGCCAGGTCGGATCACCACCTGGCGATAAGGCAACTGAACAATTAATGGGTTTTTTGAGCGCTGGTATTGCCCAGGGCATGTCGCCGGCGGATTGTGCTGAAAGAATCTTCCAGGGAATTCGCGAAGAAAAATTCTGGATCTTTACCCATGAAGATTTCAAGGCGAGCTATCAGTGTCGTACCGATAGCGTAATGCACAATATCAATCCCGATTATCAACAGTATACTGTGGCGAAAAAAAACGTTCCAAATGTGGGAAGGAGCGTGGTTCGATGATGGATTGGATGACTACTATTTCGCCGGTTTTGCCAAGTAAACTGCCGGAAATGAGATAATCTGGCCATGAATACATACAAGCGCCACAGATTCCCTCCTGACATTATCAGCTACGCCGTCTGGCTCTACTATCGGTTCAATCTCAGTCACCGCGATATCGAAGATCTACTCGCGGAGCGTGGCATAACCGTCACACGCGAATCAATCCGTCTCTGGTGTATAAAGTTCGGCACCATTTACACACGCCGGTTGAAACAAAAGCACCG
>JBALVT010000186.1:0-8309 GCA_036961345.1 Halioglobus sp. | reverse complement strand
GTATCGTACCTAATTCCGTAGAGATTCGGACGTCATCAAATAGTGCGTACTGCATAACGCCATCGACCACAGCTTGTGCCTGAAGTGTGTCAACGTGAAAGGCCGCTCGCGCAGCGGTATCAGAGAAGGACTCAATGAGATCAAAGCCAAATTGTTCATGACGCTGGTGTTCGTTCTGATAGGAGTTAACAATTTCTATACAGGCCGTGACTGTGGTAACCAGCACCACCACGATGACAGTGTAAACGGTTTGTCTTAGCCACAGGCTGTGCGCCATTGAAATTGGCACTATCGCTTACTCCCTCCGGGCGCGCAGGTATTGCGCCTTGACCCTGATTATAGCGCTACTAGAGCAACTGGCTATTAGGCCGTGATCGATATAGCCAGCCTAGGTTCGCTGGCCAGCTCTGTAAATGCAACCGGGCAGTAACAATATTTTCAAAATTCTCACTGGGCTGAAACCACGTTAACAAAAGGGGCTGCTATAAATGCAACCGTCGGTTACCGCTGCGTTCCGGCCACTCAACCGATTGTCGCAGCAACACGGAACGGAAGGGCAATAAGTCATGAAATATTTAAACAGATTTGCAGTAATTACGGCGCCTTCAGTCTTATTTGCGTTTTTTGCAATTATAGCTGTTGCGCCTGTGAATGCCGAAACAACTGGTAGTTACCAGGCCGAATTTACCAAAAGCGGTGAGATGATACGCCCTGCAGGCTGGAGAGAGTGGATTTTTGTCGGCAGCCCCGTCACTCCAAATTCATTGAATGGCGGCGCGGCACCGTTTCCTGAGTTTCACTCGGTCTACATCGACCCCCAAAGTTGGGCACATTGGAAGAAAACTGGAACTTTTCGCGAAGGCACTATGTTTGCCAAGGAACTGACCACCGTGGGCGCCACCTCGGCTACCAGCGGTAAGGGTTTCTTTAATGGTGAGTTACAGGGATTCGAAATCGCTCATAAAGACACAAAAAGATACTCCAGCGAAACAGATGGCTGGGCCTATTACTCCTTTGGCCACAAGGCCGAGCCTTATAACGACACGACCAAGGCAATGCCTACAGCTGCTTGTGCAGCTTGCCACACAGCGGCGGCTGCCGACGACATGGTATTCACCCAGTACTACCCGATACTCCGTGTGGGCAAGGCCGCTGGTAGCAAGGCTGCAGGAGTGGGGGGTAAATAGCGGTGAAAAGGCGAGGTCCGCTACTGCTGCTAACAGTCACTCTCAGTACTATAGCATTGGCTGATAGTTCGCCGGCCAATACCTACTCGAAGTATGTCGATACGGGAGGCAATATGCGCCTCCCGGAAAACTTTCGGAGCGAGTGGGTGTTTCTTGGTACCTGGTCGATCGCGGAGAAAGAGGTGGAGATCAGTGCCGACGCGAGTCGCCACGGCGCCGCTGGACTGCACAATGTGTACACACAGCCTGGCGTGGCTGAGTACTTCCGGGCGGAAAAGGCATTCCCCGATGGGGCTGTAATCGTCAAGGAGTTATTGAAGGCGAGCACTGCACCCATGACAACGGGGACTGTCAGTCACGGTGTCGAGGTTGAAGGCTGGTTCATGATGGTCAAGGATACCAAAGGCCGTTTTCCCGACAACCCTCTATGGGGCGATGGCTGGGGCTGGACACTGTTTAATGCCAGTGCGCCCGGTATCAGCGTCACTGAAAACTACAAGACAGAGTGTGTGGGCTGTCACATACCGGCGCGAGAAGATGACTGGATTTACGTCTCGGGCTATCCCGTACTCAGCGACTAACAGTTTCAGGAAGCCGTTCGAGCCTGGGTACCGAGCGGCTGCAACGTCACGATGGCTCTGAATCCCACTGTCCGAAATGCACTTATTCTGCTAACTATCGGGCCGGGATTGCTGCTCGGATGGGCAGGTCACCGAATTTTTCCTGAGTCGGCTCCGGTTGCGCGCGGCGCTGCCTACGCGGCAACCGGGGGCTGCGTCGAATGTCACGGTGATCCAGCCAATCCTAAAATAGACGCGAATGACCGGGACTGTACGAACGTGAATCGAATCGATGGGCATCCTGTTTTTACAGTAGCGTGTACTGATGTGCTGGCCTATTTCGAGGCAGTTCGCCTGCGTCGGACACTCAAAGATCGCCTTCTCAGCGAGCCGGACAACCTGCTGTTTGCGGGCGAGCAACTGGTGCGCAAATATCATTGTTTCCAGTGTCACGGTGAATTGGGACAGGGTGGCTTTAGTAATTCCGGCGCGCTCAAGGGTTATGTGCCCGGATACTTCGGTGACGATTTCAAGACCCTCACCAACAACGGTGATCCACGCTCGGTGCGCAAGTGGATTATGCATGGTATGGATAACGACATTGTAGAGGCCCCGGTGTTGGGCCCGATTGCGAAATTCTTTTTCAACAGGCAAGCCATTAGTATGCCGCGCTATCACTCGCTGGATTCTTCGGAAGTAAGCATTCTCGTTAGTTATGTGATCGCCATCAATGGATATGGCCCGATGACTGCAAAAACAATTCGGACCTATGGAGCACTTACGCAAAAAAAGGGACAAACGGTAGTAACTAATTAGTTGTTTTAATTTTGAGGAGAAGCATTTATGAATAAGGTTAATGCTGTGTCTTTACTGTTACTCATTATTTCAGTTGCGAACTGGGCGGTCGATACCGCGGCGGTCGATACCGCGGCGGTCGATACCGCGGCGGTCGATACCGCGATGGTGGACTATCCGGAGGGGTACCGTTCATGGTCGCACGTAAAATCGATGATTATCCAACCTGGCCACCCATTGGAAGACCCCTTTGGCGGAATCCATCACATCTACGCCAACAAGAAAGCAATGCAGGGCCTGAACAGCGGTGAGTATGAACAAGGGGCTGTTTTTGTGTTTGACCTGCTCAACTACCAGGAAGGAGGCAAAGTGATTGTCGAATTGGAGCGTACCCGGCTGGACGTGATGCAGTATGACAGCGCAAAATTTTCAGACACCGGAAACTGGGGCTATGACACGTTCGTTGGCAACAGTACTGAGCAACGTATGGAGCAGGATGTCGTATCTGCCTGTTACACTTGCCATATCCCGGCGAAAAAATCGGGCTATGTTTACAGTAAGTACAGGCGCTAAATCGGCGGGTCGAAGGCGGGGGACCGCCCGGTTCGAATCTTTGCCTCCGCGGCCCGCAGTTCCTACCATTTTATTGATTCTTATTGGTTTTCTATAAGAAAGTTAAACCCTAAAGTGAAGCCAATCGTGATCCTTTTCAGGGCCCGCAACCCCCGGGGCACAGTGCGATCATGCCCGCATAATTATCGGCCAGTCGCTTGGCATCGCCCAGGTCGAATTTCACGCTGGGCAGTGCAGTCATGTTTACCAGTGCATTAGCTGTAAACATCTGCAGAAGATCGACGCGAAAATCCAGGGCTACAGCCCGATGTTTTTTCAGACCGGCAGCCAGCGGGATGGAGATCGATTTGTAGTTCTCGTCAAAGCCGACATGGTAAACCAGTGGATACTGTATTTCGTTAAGCATCAGTCCACCCTCCAGCAGAACAAATTTATAGCCTACATCCCAGCTCCATGCCATACGGCCGTTGGGGTCCAGGTCGCCCTGCATCTCAATAGTGCCATTGGCTGCCGCATCAACCCCAATGCCAAATTCTACGTACTGGTAATTCCTCCTGGGCACGTTCTCAAACACGATACGGTACTCCCCGTCGTCGTTATCGAATCGAGCCAGGTGATAGCTCTCGTGTTCTGCGTATACCCCCGAATCAGCAAGCAACCGAATATTGCTGAGAAAGAACTGAAAACTCCTGATTTTGAATATGCCCTCCCCGCCGGGGTTTGCATAACGGAAGTCGTTCAACACCAGGACCTCGCGGCCGACAAAGGGATGAAATACAAGGGTAACCTGCATCGGCCGAGAAGCTAGAAAGACAGAGGCAGCAATACTGGCGAGCGCTGCCATCAGCAGCGCAACGGGAACAAACACGCGTTTCTGCATCATTGCAGCGACTCCCTCACCAATGGATTGGAGAATTTCTCTGTCGTCACAAATTCTTCGTCAGTGAGTGTTTGCAGAAAAGTAATAATCGCGATTTTCTCGCCCTCCGTCAGATTGAGGCTAATCCGCTCGTCAGAGAGCTTGCCAAGATTGTCCGCTTCCATGATCAGCGGGCTTAACGTACTGCTCTTTTTAATGCCATCGTTGTAGTGATCCAACACCTCCTCCAATGTATTGAACCGGCCGTCATGCATGTAAGGTGCGGTCAGGGCGATATTGCGCAGGGTCGGCACCTTGAACAGGCCCCGGTGCACCGGGTCGCCGGTTACCGCCTCGAGCCCGGCGGCCAGGGTGGCGTCATCGTCAAGGCCATTATTGGTAAAGCCATCATACTGTGTGTTGAAGCCACCGGTGAGAAACTGGCTGTGGCAGTCTATACAATTGGCGCCACGCAGGCTCACCTTGGCATCGGGGTGGGCCATGAACAGTTTGCGCCCCAGTTCCTCCGTATCGGTCAAGGCGATTTCACCGCGCAGGTACTTGTCATAACGGGAATTGGCCGATACCAGGGTGCGCTGGAAGGTCGCGAGTGCCCGGGCGATCGCGGCAGCGTCCAGTTCACCATAAGCGACGGCAAACAATTGCCGATAGTCCGCGTCCTGTTCAAGCTCCACAACCAGTTCATCCAGACCCTGCCCCATCTCGTCGGGATGCTGTATGGGAATCAATGCCTGCTGTTCCAGCGTTGCCGCCCTGCCATTCCAGAAAAAATGCCGTGGCCCCCACATCAGATTAGCCAGGCTCATACTATTGAAGGCCAACCGCTTGCCCGACACGCCGACACCGGTCTTTCGACCGTCGGTAAAAGCCAGGTGCTGCATGTGACAGGTCGAACAGGACACTGTGTTGTCAATGGAAAGACGCGGGTCATAGAATAGCCTGCGGCCCAGCTCGAATGCCTCTTGCGTCAGGGGATTATCAGCCGGAAGCTGGAACCGACCGAAAACAAACGGTGCGACAAAACCGCTAAGGGGTGCTGGTTTCGCCGTCCTCGACTTAAACTCCCCCAGCGCAGCCGCGACAATGACTATTGCAATCATTGCCGCCGCGATGAACAGGACCTTCATCATCGCTGATCAGTGGTGATGCACAAACCCTGAACCGAACAGCGCCTCGATGTTATCAATACCCTTGTCGTACCGATCCTTGAAATTGACCATGGCGAGACGCTCGCCAGTCTCCAGGTCATGCACTGTCAGCGAGTGATCGTTCAGCTTGGCAATAAAATCGGTGTCGGTGGCGTCGTTATCTGCGGCATTACCGAGATTCAAAAGGTTGTTCTGGACCGCAATAACCTTGCGCCCCGACGCCGTCGTATAGAAGATCATGTGGTGCGCACCTGCCTCCGCCTCGATATCGTCTCCCGATGGGACCAGTTCCGGCAGCTCGGACAACTTATAGCGCTTTACAATCCCGGGCAGGCCGTGGCTGACGAACAACTCCGTGTCATTGCCATAAAACTCCAGGGGTACGCCCGTGCCTGCAGTCGCGCCGTCGTAGAGTTTCACGGGGGCACCAAAGGTCTTGTCGACCTCGTTATAAGGGACCTTCCAGGTCTCAAAGCCAAACATAGTATTGACCAGCACCGCCGGCTCAACGCCCGCCACTATACTGGGTCTGACGAACAACACTTCTACCGGGGAAGACGGGAAACCCACTGGCTTGGAGTCTTCGATAACGATATTGGCAATTGGCTCCAGGGTATTCAAGTCGATGACGGTAATTGTGTTACCCACACCGGTCGCCAGGTCCGCATGTAAGGCGGAGGACACCACCATCCTGTCCTGGTAAGCCGAGATGCCGTGGGGATACATGATGAAGGGCTCACCCTCGGCCACCTCGCTTTTCCTGGCCTGGATGATCTTTACCAAGGCGTTACTCTGTGGGTCGAACACCCCCACCGAGCCGCCATCGGCTTGCTCGACACCGGTACCACCCATGAAGGTAACGAACATGTACTGGGTGCCGTTGGCACTGTGCCACATTATGTCCTCGGCGACCTGCTGACCCCCGGTTCCCAGGCAATCCACCCCGGTAATCACTGGCATCCCAGTAGCATCGCGGTTCAGGCCAACCTCGGCCAGACTGCAGGCAGGGTCAAGACCGGTGGCATACAGCCGCCCGGTGGGACTGTAATACAGGTGATGCAATGGCTCGGGCATATCGGGAATTTCGAACTCCTGTAGAATCGCGCCGAAATTCTCCGCCTCCGGATCCATTTCCACAATGGCGACACTGTGCACAGTGTCGAGGGTGGGCAGGCCGCGCAGTAATACCACGGCCTGGCTCTCTTCAACGTTGCGCTGCGGTGTAATGGCCGGTTCCGGGCTGGTAGTCTCGGCGACCAGCGGCGCCGGACTGACGGACGGCGCCACGCTGGCTGGCTTCTCTTTGGAACAGGCTGTCAGCCCCAGTAGCAGGGCAACAGCGATTGCATAAAAAAGGAACCTGAGAGTGGGCATAATGCGTCTCCTCCAGTGGCTTGCACCAAGGCCGCCGGTAGAAGAGGGCTGCGGTTATCAACTTCGAACAAACCGCTCACCTGTCAAATGGACAGGTGTTCCTGTTGGCGTACCGTGCCTTTAAGGTAGTTCATGTACCGAATTTGTCCATCTGAAACCAACAGTCAAGGACTCACTGCGAGCAGGCGTTGTCCCGGCTTTGAGTTTCAAAAACCCGTTACCTATCTTCAAGTTACTACCCAGCATCACCACACGACCGCCGACTCAATGTATGGACTCCTCCTCAACTGCTAACTCCTGGAAGGATACTTTCCAACGGTGGCAACACATGCCCGCAAAGTGAGGTAGGGCTGCATATTGTTGTGACTTTCCCCACCTCCGGTATCAGCCATGCTGTCAGCGGCCAATTGCTGGTTTGCAGTACCAGGCCCATCGTAAATGTATATATCGCCGTTCTTCTTAGTATTCCTGGCAACTGCACTGCCCAACACGCCATTTGAGCCATCACTGTAACTGGCGGCTCCTGAGCTGATATTAATTGTATGCCTGTGCTCGGGCATTTGTGCCGTGGTCAGAGTGGTTGCTGCCTTCCCACCCTTCGAGCCCAGTGGAAAATTGGGGAGGCCTGGGCCCTGCCCGGTATGTAGCGAAACTCGACCACGAAGATCGGGCAGACCAAAATTTGTCCTGCCGTCACCGCCGTAAGTGGTGCCATACAGGGAGAATAACGCGTCATTTTGCCAGATATCCAATAGCTGTCCGTTGGCATCAAGCCAATCTCGAGGACAGAAGGTGAACCCAAACCACCTGATCTCGCCCACGTAAGCTTCCTGTGCCTGGGTCGGCCCTGACGGTAGGATCAGGGAGATGAGTAATAAACTGGCTGACAGTAATGATTTCATCGTGTTTTTTCTCCTCAGGAACATTTCAGTAAAGTTACAACTTGTACGGCTGTTCATGAGAGTCCTGCAACTGACGTGCCAATTAATAAGCAGAGAAATAGAAAAGCTTATAAGACTCTGAAATTCATATGATTTATTCGTTAGAGCGGGTAGTGGCTGAAAATCCAGGCGAAATTGGCAGACTTAATGAGTCGGATTATTACCGACACAATTGCCAGTAAATGTTTGCTTACAAACAACACAAATCGCTTTCGGCGTCCCTCCTGAAAGTTCTGCCAAATTAAATTTTCGAAAGCAATATAGGTGAGCCGGTGCGACGGCAAGCCCTGAGTATTCGTTGGTGAACTCAAAGCACCCGCTGACTCGAAGGCAATCTCGTAAGCATCGGATGCTTGAACAAATTGATTCGTAGCCCGCGGGTGCATGTCCCGCTTTCACCAGCAGCTACCTGCCAGCTGTGTCCAGTATCACAGAAAGCTAGACGGAGGGACTATATTGAGCAGATTGCTGACCGCAGCATGAGCACCCAGAAATGGTACTGCCAAATCAACTTCTTCCGGGAGACAATTCCAGCATGAATACTTACAAGCGCCACCGATTCCCTCACCTAGGCGGCCCCCAAATATCATCAGTTACGCCTTCGGGCTATACTATGAGTAATGGACCCATTCTGGCTGTGAATTCCGGGGAGCTTCGTAAAGGCCAGCCAGGATGACTGCGCGTATGGGTCTACGATTGCTGATGATCTCGGGTGGGAATCGGTATCGCTTGTATGTATCCCTAAGCCGATTCTACCAATTCCCACGATTTAACTTGGCTATACCTTTTTCTTACTTAACGGGGATCTTGCTGACTTTTGGTACTTGATAATTCTTAAATTTATCCACATC
>JBALVT010000185.1:0-8319 GCA_036961345.1 Halioglobus sp. | reverse complement strand
GCAAGCTTGTTTTGGGCGTCGTGGCACCTCGAACTTATAGTGACTCTCGATACTGTGTAGGGGACGTTAGGTGCCGTCATTAATACGCATAGCTGGGCTAGCTGCATTCGAGTATCCTGTGCCTTCCATTCGTTGCAGTGACAGATATGACCGACCCGGAACAAATGTATAACTCTCATCTTTTTTGTTCGCTTGGCTCGGTGGCATTCCTGTGTCTGGCGCTGGCCATGCCGTGCTCCGCACAGACTCATGAATCAATTCTTATCCGAAATGCCACTTTGATTGACCGTGGGGGCAATCACGAAGGAGTGGTGGTCAATATCCTGATCAAGGATCTAAAGCTGGATATCATCACCGAGGACCTGATTCCCATCGAGCAGGCGGATGTTTCCTACGATGCTTCGGGCGGAATAGTGCTGGGCGAACTGAAGTTGGGAGAGCCCGCCAGTTTTCTCATATTGAGGGGGGACCCCAGACAAAATGTAAAGTACTTACTGGACACCAAAACCCACGCAACCTTTGCTGTGCAGCACGGTAAGGTGGTCAAGAATACTTTTGTGACCATACTGGATGAGACCAGCGAAGAGAAGGAACGTGCTGCCCAGGGCTGGCTGGCCTATGCGCCACCGCCACTGGCGGTGCCTCTAAATTACGCTGACAGCAATCGATGGAACAGGTTTGATACCAAGTTCGTTTCTGGCCTATTTACCGGTGCGATCGTTCTGGACAGGCAGGCCTGGGTCGGCCAGGACTCAACGAGTTTGTCCCAGGTGGGAGATCTCGACAGCTTTGACGGCGGGGAAATACGTGGCTTACGCTTTGGTGGTGTGGGAACACTGAATTTTGAGAAACCCTGGGTGTGGACGATATTCGGTGCCACTCATGCTTTTGACAAAGGATTTGAATCCAGTGAGTCTGACGATTACACGCTGTTTGACTTACGCCTGGATATCCCTGTGTGGGAAAAAGCCAGCTTCAGTGTAGGCAAGCAAAAAGAACCCATATCCATGGAGCGTTTAATGTCTCTGGGTCACGGACCCCTGGGAGAGCGAGCTGCAGTATCGGATGCGCTTCTACCATCGAGAAATATTGGTTTGGTTATGGCTGGCACATTGCTCGAGGACCGAATGACTCTGGCTGGTGGGGCTTTTAATAATTGGATGGATAAAGATCAACCGAATTCATTTAGTGACAACGCCACGCAATATGTAGGGCGAGCGACGTGGATACCTTTATTGTCTGGCAATGAAAGTACCTTGCTTCATCTGGGTGCCGCTTTACGTCACTCGAACTCCAAAGAGGGGTTTGTAACACAGAGCGGCCCGGAGTTTAATCGGGCGCCGGATTACATGGCCACCGCATTTCTTGAGACGGACGATTCCATGACGTATCAGGCCGAAGCTTCGCTGCGTTCCGGGCCGTTTTGGTTGCACGGTGAATACGTTCGAACGGATTTGGATGCACCGACCTATGGAGACCCTTCAATTGACGGTTATCATGTCACGGCCTCCTGGATTCTCACAGGGGAGGTCAGGGCGTATAACAAACGTGTTGGCATATTTAAACCTATACAGGTTGCCAGAACGGTAGAGCAAAATGGGTGGGGCGCCTGGGAGGTCAGCACACGTTTTAGTACCCTGGATATGAGCGAGGCGCCTGACCCTGACGGCTTCGACGCGGGTGATATGGACGTCTGGTCGCTGGGCCTAAATTGGTGGCTAACCCCCTATTTCAATTTCAACGTCAACTACCGCTATATTACCCTGGACCGCTTTGGCGAAGAGGGGAGCAGTCAGGGTTTTGATACCAGGATTATGCTAATACTGGAGTAACAATCCTGACAGCTAACCCGGTTTTCGAAACGGTGCCATAAAAAGACCTCGAAAGGTCATTGGCATGTCCTTTGGACCGGGCCCGATATCTTCACTGGCCTGTAATTTTTTTGCCGGCCAGAAAAACGAACCAAACACCCAGTCCCACACAATCGTATTATTGCCGTAATTGTGATTCGCCAGCGTCACGTCTTTGCTGTGATGCCAGCGATGCAGCTCCGCCATCGAAAAAATATAGTTAAGTGGCCCAAGATGAACTCGATAATTCGCGTGTTGAAAGAAGCCGTGGCAGCCTGAGAACAGTGCGACCAGGAGAAAACACTCCGATGGTGCCCCAAGCAAAGCCAGCGGTAACGTGGCGGAGAGATTGTAGAACGTGATATCAATGTAGTGAAAACGCGGCGCATTGAGCCAATACAATCGGTTGGAGCTGTGGTGCACACTGTGGAAGCGCCATCCCCACGGCCACTCGTGCATTTTGCGGTGATACCAGTAACTTCCCAAATCGGCCACTAGCAGCGCAAAACAAAACTGCAGGGCCAGGGGAAGAGTGTCGGGCCACAAACTCCAGGGCAGTGCAGTGGCCAGTAAACTGGCAATGACTGCGAACAGGGTGAGTCTGGCGGGTTCGGAGATCAATGCGGTGAGCGCACCGTTGACGATGAACGTTATTATGTCAGTGCGCACATTCTCTACCCAGGTGGGGCGCCAGCCTATGCTATGTGGCTGTACGCGCTCCAGCAGCCAAACGGCCAGTGGCGTAAGAATGAGAGCGGCTACGTAGAATTTTACCGTCGAATCAGGGCGATTTTGGATGCTCCAGATCATTCCTCCGATTACTGAGCCCATTATGAGGGGGTAACTCGTCCAACTGATCAAGCTGCGAATCCAGCTTTTGGAATAGACTGCATATTGATTGTCAGGCGTCATTGGGTTGGCCCTTTTTCAAAATCAATAAATATTGGCGACGACCACGCTCTCTCTTCGACAGGGGCCAGGCAGTCGTCGTTGCGCGATGTATCCAGACTTGAGCTGGAGCAAAAGTTCACGCTCAGGCATTTTCCCTGGTCATCATATTCGCATCGTAATTGCCCTCCGTTTATCGCCTCGCTTGGCTCCTGTATCGCTCTTACGTAATACAGGGTTTCACGCGCAGAGCCGGAAAATTCCGCGTCGGTGAATTCGAATTCACAACCGCTCTCATCTCTTGGGCACTCATGACTTAACCACACATCTTCTATGAGTGCAGAGACATCTTCTTCCCGGGTCAGCTGGGGTTTGATACGAATAACTTCTATACGGCTGATGAGCTTGCGTTGGTCTGATGGATTGAAACATTCATTGTTACAAAGCTGTTCTAGACGTTGGTCACCCAGGGCCTGTGAGGCATGATCCGGGCAGCCGGGATTTTGTTTGCGGGCACCGACAGCGCGTATGCGGAAGCTTGGGTTGTGTTGCATTGCCACTTCACTGCCCATTGCTGCGATCTGCGAATCATCTTCGGCAAGTGGATTCAGCAGATCGAACCAGAGCAAGATACGGTCCCCGCTGGTGCCGTACACTTCCTTGCGTCCAATGGCATCCCAGATACCGACGCGACTGCGCTGCTCAGAATGCACAGCCATAAGCCCACCCGTCGAGAAGAAGGGGTCCTGACGTTCTATATGCGTGATAGCAGCCGCCATGGTCATATTCTGGCGATCCAGCTCGCGGGGCTCGCTCATGGAATCAATCGATTCCTGTCTGCGAAGAGCCCTGAACTGCGCATCATCCATGCTCATACCCTCGATGAGCATGCGACGATCACGTTCCTTGTATCCCGTTCCCGGTCGCGCTGTATGGTTGTCGCTGGCAGCCATCATACCGAAACGAAACCGCTTTATTGTTCCTGGAACGTCGAAATTTCCCAGCGCCAGTGCATACTGCGCGGAGCCTTTGGGGATGTAATTGTACGCTGGGGAAAAGCAGTCTTTGCACTGACCGGCATCCAGCCATTGCTCCAGATTAAAACCAGGTACTGTATACAGAGGCACGGGTGACTCTGCGGCCATCTGCATGGCCTCGCTGGCACGAGCCTGGCAGTGCGCTGGATCAGCACCGCTTGCGAGGCATCTTGCGCGCATAATATTGCCTACCTGAACACAGCGAGGAAGAAAGTCAGCGCTCTCTTCCGGGCAGTAGGGCATCCCCTGGTCATCGTAAGCAACATGCTCAAATGAACGATATTCCTCCGAGTTTCCATGTCCGGAAAAAACTTCGATCATTGTTTGTAAACCCTGGTCGTGCATTGCACCATTTAGCTGCTTGTCCCAACTCGTATCTACGGGTGCATAAAGCCCCCAGGCATTGCCATGGGGTATTACCAGGGATTCATGTCCGGCCTCGCGCAGTTTCCGGTAGAGCACTGCGGGATTTTCCGCGCCCTCTTTACAGGATATGTCCAGATCGCTACTGGGCATGTCTGCCGGACAGTCAGTCTGGTCCTCCATTTCCTGCAAGTACAGATTGAAATCGTAATAAGCTTGTCGATCTTTCCATCGCGCCCAGGGTAATAAGGCTCGTATAGCGTATGGGAGGTTCAGCGACCCCAGACCGGTGTCGGTAGCTGCATAAATAGGTCGGGCAGCTACCTGCTCATCTTCAAGGTCACGATATATGACGTTTTTATGGCCGTAGTGTTGTGCGCCGCTCAGCGGGTTAGCCTGGGTCCATTCAAAGCCTATGAAAGAGATCAGATCAGGGTGGGTGCGCTCGGCCGAGGCCTGGCATGCCCTGATGCTGTCTTTGGTTTCCTGCCAGCGCTGTTGGTCAAGAGAAACTGCATGGTCGTTGATCGACCAGAAATCGAGGGCAGAGCAATAGCGGGCATAGTCGCAGGCGTCGGCGGGCGGCGTTGTCCCCAAACCTCCAATCATTGGCAGGCTCGCCATATAGGCATCGTTGGAGAAGGTGGTGTGTGTGTGAAAGTCACCGAACAAAATTTGCTTGCTCGAGGATGGGTCGCCCCGCTTACTAGCCACGGTGCGTTGAGAGGCTTCGCGTTCGGCCAGTATGTTCTGTGGAACGCTTGTGGTGTTAACGCTACCTGGGCCCTGATGTTTACCCAGTGTTCCCCTGGCGCCAAGGTGCAAAAAAAGCCCCGCAAGAACAGCGAGTAATAAAGTGCCCAAAGCAAGCTTGCGAATCGGCATCTTTTTTATTATTGACAACACCCGGCCATGTGGGGATCCGATATCAGGCTGGCGCCTGTTGGTGATTATTGCGCCGCAGATTGACGTTGTATTTCGTTAATTGATAGCCCAGTTTGAGTTTTTTCCAGGCAGATGCCGTTTCAATTGATTCGAGCAGGTCGGCTTGGAAAATACTTTGATAGGTTGGAATTTTGTGGGCGGCACGAATGTCTTCCAGGGAATTGTTCCACTCGTTCTCCCATTCAATGTCCATCATTACAGGCGTTTCCCTGCCATGTTGCCACGCCTCAGTAATGATCTGCAGCAATATAGTGAATCCGCGGGGTTCTTTTACCGTGCTAATGGTCATGACCGCCGCCAGAAACATGGAGGAATAATTGTGGCCAAATTGTGCCAGCTGAAACGCTGAAATAGCGATCTCATTGGAAGAGGTAGTCTCATAGCCGGCCACAAGATGCCAGACGTCGTGCATCTGCAATATGCGGGCGTTAAGGTAGTGCAGTGAGTGGGGCAGCTCACTCAATGCTATCGAATTTCTGTCCAGAACTTCCGGGTCGTACCCATTCTCGATGATCATGGTGTGCAGGGATTTCCCAAGGCTTCCGGGTGGGCAGTTGGCAAGCGCATCGATATCTGTGTGCCCGGGAATCGGCTGGCTTAGCGCCGCTTGGGCACCGTTGTGATGGCGGGCATGGTTGTTGGCGATTTCACCAAAATTCGTGTGTAAGGCGGCCCCAAGAGAAGCGACAGCAACGGTTATGCTGATGGCGTCATAGCCTTCATCGTGGCCATCGATAACAGCCCAGAAAGCGTCCCAGAAAGAAGCCTCCAGCGGCGCCTGCGGCAATCCGTAGGGAATCTCAGGGGTTGGGCCGTGGCCCAGCCATGCAGAGGAAATATTGTCACACACTGCATCAGTGGCGTCGGGGCAGGAATAGGCGGCCCAGGCCATCACCGCTGATAGCAGCACTCGGCCTTCGCTTTCGCCGCGCTTTGCAGCGGCCACAGCATCGGCAATTGTACGGGCGTCCATTCGCCTGGTAGCTTGTTGCAGCTTTTCTCTACGCGTCATCATCAGCCTCCAGTAAAGCCAATTATGGGCCACCCTTGCGGGTGTTTTTCCATGAGTTATTATGGGCTAAGTATACGACATCTATTGTCGATATCCAGAGCCATTTTGCGCCGTGGCGGCCAGGGGATCGTAGGGGGTTTTATGATGATCAGAAAAATTATCGCTTTTTTTACCTTGCTGGTAGTGTTGATAGGCGGCACCATTTTCTGGTCCTACGATGATGCCATTTTCAAGTTTCCAACCGCGGACAAAGTTGTTGTATTAACCTACGATGACGGGCCTAACCCCCCTGATACACAGGCCATATTGGACGTGCTCGAACAGTATCAGGTCAAGGCTACATTTTTTCTTAAGGGACGCAATGTAGAGGCCTATCCTGAAGTGGTAAAGGCGGTTGCCAAAGCGGGCCACGAAATTGGCAATCACAGTTATTATCACCGCCCGATGATCGCCTTGGCCAAGGGCTCGATACGCGAAGAAATTGAACGTACCAATCGTTTGATCGTGGGCGCGCTTGGGTCTTCACCAGTACTATTTCGCCCTCCCTACGGCGCCCAGGGGCCGGGCTTGAAACTGGCGCTGAAAGAGCTGGGCATGAAGTCTGTCATCATGAGCGACAATGGCGCAGATTGGGAAGTTGACGATCCTGAGTTAATCGCCAGCGCTATACTAAAAACCGTTGAACCGGGCAGCATCATACTGCTGCACGACGGCCACGGCGATGTCGACAATCCCGAGAGCCAAAATAGCCGGGCGCCCACTGCCCGGGCAACAGCGATTATCATAGAATCGCTCAAATCCCGTGGCTATCGATTTGCGACCGTTGGTGAACTTATGGGCGAGGCGGGGATATAGCGCTTATGATTCGGTTTGCCTTGTTTCGGACTTGCGCATAAGCAGCTTGTTTATTGTACCGGCCCAGGCGACCAGAGGCGCAGTTTGGGCTCGCCACAGGGTTTCAATTTTCTCACCGGAGGAGAGGCCTGTTGGCGGGTATTCATCCACGCGGGGGTGGTAGTAGCTGCCAAACGCGATGTCAAAAACGGGCAGCCAGATGGAGAAATTTTTGTCCTGGTGCTCAGGCATTTTCGAGTGGTGAATCCAGTGATACTGCGGCGTGGAAAAAAATGGCAGCAGACGGTGGAGCCGATCTATCCTGACGTTGGCATGGACAAAATAATCCCACAGCACGATTAACAGACCCCCTGCTAAGGCCGCCAGCAAACTCTCCGGCGCTTTGGTAATGTCGAAGATCAAGCCAATGGAAAGGCCACGAATTAGCGCTTGCCCGGCTGATTCAAGAAAGTGGGAGCGATAAATGGTGGTCGAATTAAGGGTTTCATCGCTGTGGTGAACTTTATGCATTTCCCACAGGAACGGTATCTTGTGTTGCATTCTGTGCCACCAGTAGTACCAGAAGTCACCCAGGAAACAGGCAGTCAGAAAAATAACCAGGCCCTGTAATATAACGTCTAAAGCCAAAATACCCACCGAAAAGCTCGCGACAGGTATTTCCAGGCCCGGCAAACCAATGGCAGACGAAATGTAGGCGGTAAACAGAATAACCCCAGCGGTAAAGCCGGGGGCCAAAAGCAGGTTGCTGGCGGTTACCTGCCAGTTCAGGGCGTAGTTGGATCTGGGTGTTTTAGGGTTTACCGGGCTTATTTTCTCCAGTAACAAAAATACCGGCCAGCTGCACAACAGCGACATGTAGGCGAAAAACAGTACCGTAAATACTTCGGTGGTCTTGTTAAAGTACTCAGATAAAAACGCATCCATGTTGACTTGCTCGTTGAGACATTAGTGAGAGATCGATTGATTATAGTGTTTCTAACATGTCTTGTGCCAATAGCGGTAATCAACGTCTTGTATCTTAGTCATTGAAAGCTAATAGTCATTAACTTACTCTATGTGCGTTTTAGACGCATGGAACCATAAGATAGGAGATGAACTACTTGAAAACAAACAAAATACCGCTGTTGGCTGCCCTCGCATTTATCACCGCGTGCAGTGATGGCAGTAACCACAAAATCACCGAAGTGCCATCCGCGCCAATGGCCGATTTCACTGCGGTGGATACTCAGTTGGAGGATTTTCTGGCCGAGAATGAAAACTTTGACGGCGCTTCAATCGTCATAGTAGACAAAAATGAGGGAACCATTCACAGAGCGGCCTTTGGCGACCATACGGTTGATACCGTGGTGCTGTTGGCCTCCACCAGCAA
>JBALVT010000184.1:0-8345 GCA_036961345.1 Halioglobus sp. | reverse complement strand
CCTGAGTGGTTCTCGTCGATGAATATCTCCAGGCAGTCATCGTCCCAGTACTGCACCAGGGGGTCACGGTGCGTATCGATGAGCACGTCGTCGACAAACTCTACCAGAAGATACAACTTGTCTTTTGTCCAAACGACTTTGTAACGCCCCTGAAAATCCTCCTTGGTGTATTCGGGGCCAAGCCAGTGTTGATCAAGCGCACGCCACTGCGCCTGTTGCCAAATGGGCTCGGCGGCTACACCATCGACTGTCAGTGCCACAGTCGCCCGGGGAGCTTTATAGTATGTTCTGTTTTTGTCGTGGCTTGGCGCGGAATGGGAGGGCAGGGCTAATGCCGAGGCGGAGAGTAGCCAGGCGGCACTATAAATTTTTGCAGGACTCAATCGCTACTCAGCTTGGGTTTTTGATTTTAGCAGATATTCCGGCGGTTGACTGGGCATAGCAAGCCGATTGAGGTGAATTGGTCTTGGGCTGCGACAGATGGGATTACTAGTCTCTCATTACCAACAACCTGTGGTCGCACCAGAGCTCACAGTTTTGGTTCCCACTGAAGTTATTTGCAAGGATCCGCAGCGCGTATCTTTGGCCTGGTTTAACTGTGGAATAGCTTGAAGATTGAAAGAACTCGTAGTGACCGCACTGAGCTCAATCCGGTATATCCTGTTCGAGGCAGTGGTCGCAATGTCATTTCCATCCGCATCAATAGCATAGGGATTGGCGGCGTAGCCCAATAAATCCAGTGTATCCGCATACCGCTTGTTATTGACGTAAAATTGTTCTTGCCGGGCCAGCACGTCCAATAACTCTCCTTTGCCCAGACTACGCTTGGTCTTTAAGATTTGTTGCTGGTAAGCCGGCAGTGCCACCAATACCAATATTCCGAGTATGGCGACCACTATCATTATCTCGATCAAGGTGAAACCACGGTTTTTAGTCGAACAATATTGCATACAACACACCCGCCTAGAGTTTATCAATACCAGATTCACGCCAATATATTCGATGAGTTTTCTCGGTTAAACTTCCACATAGCTTGCCCTCACAGGGCGGATCATTAGGATCAGTGGGATCAGTCGGATCGATGCCTGCCAGTGGTATCAAAAGAGAATCTCCCAGCGCAATAGCCTCGGAGGGAATGCCTGAACCGGCGTCAAATTTAGGCTCCTCATAGGTCGCTGTACCATCTTTGAGATTTACCACATAAACCAGACCCTGCCCCTCTGTAGGCGCACAGGTAGCCCCCGGTAGAGCAGGAATAAAGGTGCTCATAAACACTCGGCCGCCATCTACCAGCGCAGTAGATAGTCCTTTCTCTCCGAGGCCTGACAACTGTAGCTTCCAGCCATTGGGATAGGAACTCGAACAGCTGGGCTCAGTGCCCAGCACGCACAGAACCTGATCCGGCATGTCTGCCACAGTGATCGGGGTTCGAAGCAGAACGGTAGCGTCACCATTGCTAATTTTACGATCTTTGAGGTAGAAGTGATAGTTGGTCACTGCTGTCTCGTTGGGATGCGCACGGTCTCCGCTGGAAATAATCACGCCGTCAAAATTGCCGACTTCGTCAAACGTTTCGACCACATCAGGGGCATGGAAAAATCGACGATCTGAGGCGGCGGTTGAGCCATCGTTCCCCAATTCAGCAAGTTTACTAATAAACCACGTACTGGCGCGTACATCAGAGACCAAGGCGGGTATATCGACGCGCCATACCGCTCCGCCCGTGTCCCCCACATAGAGACGTTCGATGATGCCCGAGATATTCTCCACCGGAGTTATATCAGAGGGAATGCTATCGACCAGATCGGGGTGCTGAACTTCGGTGTTCGTCGGCGCACCGGAGCCTTGGGTGGCTTTCCAGAGCAGATCACCGTTGAGCGCATCCACGATGTAAATTGCTGCACCCACATTGTCTGGGTTGGAATTGAGATCCTTGCCAATACGGTTGATGTAGCCGGCATCCCATCCGCCGTTATACCCACCGGAAAAAATCAGCACATCCCTCGGCGTTCCATCATAGTTCACCTTGCCTACCAGGGGTTTGGAGAAGGTAAGCCCCAGCTCATCGAAATCTCCGCCACTGGTCTGAGTGATCTTCCATATTATTTTGGGTGTCGCGTCTGGATCGCTCACATCCAGAGCGTAATAGCTATTGCCGCCCCGGCGCAAACCAAAGTAAACATAAACTTTATCACCTCCGGTAGGCGCTGCACCGGATGCCACCAGATTTCCGTCAAAGTTGTTATCTACCACTAAAGCCACCGGCGGGCCATCCGCGCCATAGCGCATTTTCAAACTCGGCTCAGTATTCGTTTTCCGAATTTCAATATTGCCAAGCAATTCCCTGGGGTAAAATGCAAATAATTCTTCGCCCGATTCAGCGCCCCCAGAAGTCGTATTTTCAAGTATGTGAAACAAGCCGTCGCCGGAACCAAAGAAGAGACGAATATTGGGATTGGTAACGCTATAGCCGCCTTGTGCCCCGTAGTTAATCGCCAACGGCCGTGAATGAATCGCATCAGACATTATCCAGTCCCGGGCGTTACCGGTGGCCACATCCTGCCCCCGGCCCCAGCGAATAAGGTCCAGGGCGACTGCGTCGCTCATGGCAGCATTACCCAGAGCGGCTTTGATTCCCGTTAGTCCCAGTGTACCGGCGTCTACATCAAAGTCATCAAACGCCGTAGCGACTCCATTGATAAAACTCGCTGGTTCAACATAAACCTGCCGGTGGGAAACACCGGCGGCGGCGGCATTGGTATCACCGATAGCATGAGTAGCGTTCGCCAGGAACCCCGTGATTTTTTGTCCGGCGCCACCGCGAGCCACTTCACGGCCATCGGCACCGTTAGGTGCGATGGTAGCGAGAACGGATGGCAACTCGGCCGCAATGGTCCAGTAGGTAAGCGCATCAAAGGTGATGCGGCCTCTATCCGGCCCGGTAGAAGCAAAGCCTGGTTTTGGCGTCGGCGTGGTGGCATCGATGACGTCATCGAACTTGCCGTCAGCGTCAGAATCGTACAGCTTCAATTTCTTGATATTTCCCGGCCAATCTTGCCCCGCCTTTGCTTCGAATAGCGCAACAAAAAGATTGTCCAGAGATTCAGCCCGGTTAAACACATTCACAGGCACAGACGCTGCTACAAAGGTGCTGCTGACACCGAGGACTTCCTTGAATGCATTGACCAGATCTATTTCCAACTGACCCGGTTGATCAATATCCAATGGCGACCCGCTGCCGCCAGCGCTGGCCCAGTCTCCGGTGGCGCCAAGGCTTCCCGAATCTGAAATGACCCAGGTTTTCTCCAGGGGGTTAATACCACCGAGTTTAAGATCAGAGACAATGTCTGTGCCACTATCATGTAACACATCCATAAGGTCCTCAAAGTCAAAACTACCGCCAGTACTTATCGTCCGGCCAGTCATTCTAGACAAGGCAGCGCCAATCTCGCTGTCCAGGGAGCTGTCCTGGTTGGCCGAATTCATCGACACCATGATAGAGAACATTTTTGAACAGGAATTCGGGTCGATAAATGGCGAGAGGTAGTTGCTAGGGGAAGAAGGATCGATTATAGACGGATCGTAATCGGGGTTCGGTGTGCCGGCGCTACCGAAGTTTCCGCTGGTACTTCTACCGAATTCAATCGCCGCGCCGTTAACGTATCGCATCCATTCGAGATAGGTTTCCTTGGGCTGCAGCTTGTGCGCGTCACTATTGCTTGGGTTAGTGGGAATTGCCTGCATGGTCGTAATAAGCTTAACACGGCCCTCGACGGCGTCCGTAGTGCTCGGTAGCACCTCATTGGGGTCGGCAGGAATATAATATCCCCCAAGCCGCTTATAACCCTCTAAAATGGTGCCGCCGTTTACATCATTGGAAATCATCAAGGACATATAAATATCGTCGAATAGACTGTTGCTGAAAACAGTGCCGAGAACAAGCCTAAACGCATCAAATCGAGTCACTGTGCCACTGGCGGGCAGGTCGGCATAGGTCTCGGCGCTGAAGCAAACACCAGAGGGGCAATCACCGTTAGCATCCACCGTGTTACAAGTTGAGCCGATAGTGCATAAACTGCTGAAGACACTGGGCCTGTAATCCAGCATCAAAGTCACGTAACCACTGCCGCCGGCCGCCGGTCCGCTAAGATAAATATCGATATCATCGGCCGAGACTTTCGCCACGGAAAACGTACAACAGGCTGCTATTATCCACAAAAACTTGTTCATTCTATCTGCCCCATCTCGCATTTTGTGCTTTTTATTGAGTCGTATTTATTGTGTTGAAGTTACAATGACAACCGCCACTCCGTGAGCGACCTCTGCCGTACCAAGGCCTACGGCACTGCCGTCCACCTTGGCATTTGTTTCAAAGAGCGCCACGTCATAAGCCCGACTGCTTGAGGTGGCACCCTGAGACTGCCTGAAAGGCAATCTTGACAGAAGCCGCGGTCCCTGGCGTTCAACTGTATAGTTGACAGTAACACCGGTGGGAACCGAGAGTACACTTGCTCCAAGCGCCATCAGATCAGCACTGCAACCCGTAGTTGTCGTATTGTCGAGGCATACCGTATAGCCAATATCCCCAGCCACGGGAAAGTTTTCCTGCCTTTCTGTTATCGCCTCAGCAATGCCTTCTACTTTTTGGAAGATCTCCTCCCGAAACTGATCGTTCCCCGCCATGCGGAATTCGAGCACACTGGTTTGCATCACCGTTGTGGCAACCATAGCCATAAGCAGCAGAAAAATCATCGCTAGTAATAACACTGCACCGCGGTTTTTCGATTTATTCATTTGTCTAATAGGATATTTCATTGGAAGATTCCGTGCTACGTTGACGGCAAAATTAAATTGCGCATCTTTACGGTGGTCGTCATCACTCGGCGCAAATAGGCATCATTCTTTGCGGCTACCAGCTTTTGCCCAAGATTATAGGACTTGGAGTTGGTATAACCTGCAATCGGGCTTGTCCCACGCAACAGTAAATAGACTCGGGCAACCACCGCGTCTTCAATGTCCGGGGTATTGGGATCGCCCGCAAATTGATTGGGAGAACCATCAAAATCGGTATCTATACCATATTCCACCTGCATATCCTCGACCCCTTCAACCAGGCATTCGGTAGTCATGGCACTTCCAACCAGTCGTTTTACACACAGGGTTGGAATGCCGTCAGTCGCGACAACGGAATAATTGCGGATATAGAAAATTTGGCTATAAAACTCCCAGTAATCAACTTTCGTGCCTGCTCCTATCCCAGAGGGAAATCCGGATGTGTCGTTATACAACCACGATTTTTGATCACCATAATTTTCAACTCTCAAGTACCACTGGTTATTGGTCGCCGCAGTCACACCCGTTTTGTAAACACCATCCATAACCGTGGGTTCACCAGCAGTACGTTTCACCGAAAATATATCTGTGCCAGGCTGAACTTCTGACACGACCAAACAGGTATTACTTAACGTAGTGCCATTTTTGGTTATCACAGATGAACTGAAGTCGTTGATGAGTTCCAAAGGCTTGTCAGCATCAAGCGCCCAATTACCACTGGCTACACAATCGGTAGTAACACTGGCAGAGGGCATTTCATCAACATCAAGTCGGCCTCCGAAAAAGCCCACTTGCATTAACTCCCGCTTGAGAAAATTGATGGCGTAGCGACCATTTTCCTGGATCCTCGCCATGTCCTCTTCCGCGGCGTAATTTCGCTTACTTCCAAGGTAGACATTGACGATACCCAAACTCAACATCAAACCGAGCATGATGGAAATCATGAGTTCTATCAGAGAAAAACCCTGAACGCGGTATCGTCTGGACAATGTTGTCGAACGCACGTTAATAGACATTTTCATGGGCTTCCTATATAGCTTGTCATTACCAGCAGTCGCCGTTTTTCCTGGGACGCACCGTACAAACCACTGGCTTCACCACAGGTAGATCCGGTTGGATTTTGCATGTCATGTATGCCTTTCCAGGTGATCGAAATCGAAACAAAACCGGCGGTATTAGTGACACAGGCCCTGTAATCCACCAGACCGCCAGCGTTGGAGGTGACCGTGTCAAGCGTGATTTTTTCCGATGCGCCTTGCAGCAATTCGCTCCACTCATAAAGGTCGCGCTCGGCTAACTGCGCAGTTGTGCAGGAGGAAGTATTGCAATTAGTGCCCGCTGCTACGGTCGAACTTCCCAGTTCCGAAACGACATAAGATGAGAGAACGGCAGGGTTACTTCTCATTCGCGCAAAAATATCTCTTGCCAAACTGGTCGCAACTGATCGCTGGGTTGCTTCATAGCTACCTCGTTTGGCTCCCAGTTGCATGGTGGTTAGCCCCAACAACCCGACAGCAAAAATCAGTATCGAAATAAGCACCTCGATAAGGCCGACTCCTGACTGCCTCCTAAATTTGCTGCTTCGATTTACATTTTTCAATTGAATTCATCCCTATGATGCGCCCTATACTGGGCAGCTACCGGTTGTTTTTTGCTGTTTTTTGGGTCGACCTGTGACAGCAACCATTATCTCTCTGGCCGTTGATTGATTTGCATCGGCGTCGCAAAATACAAATGTTTCATTGCCGGCCGTGCCCGAAGAAGAACCATCGTTGTGGTAGGTCAATTGATTCGAAAACGCCCCCGCTGTTACTCTCAACGTATCGCCACTTCCCAATGCTGCGCCGATTCGAAGAACAGGTTCGCCGATGTCTTTCACACCGTCTGCATCCTGGTCTGCGTATACCAGCCAACCCAGTTCCCAGTTACCTGAGGGGTCGCAGGCGCTACCCGTGCTACTTTTACAAAGGACTACGGGTTGATTTCTTTTAACTGCCTCACTCCTGGCCAGCATTAAATCGGCAAAGAAATTGTCGGCAGCTGTTTGCAATCGGTTTTTTTGCAAAATGTTCAACATTGAGGGCGCCGACAGAGTCAGTATTACCCCCATCACCACAAGAACAATCATCAATTCTATGAACGTAAATCCCATTTGATGGGTATGCTGCTTTCGTCTAAACATGAAAGATCTCCTACTCAGTGGGGTCAAAATCTCACAAAAGGCAACAAGCAGACAAGAAAAAAGTATACAAAAGTACAGTTAAGTATATAAATACAGGAATACCCGATAAGTGTTTGTTTTTTAGAGTGAATTTTAGGAATACTGCGCGTATTCCTGTCACAGGAATGGATTGGTTTTATGGTTAAATGGCTTTATCTCCACGGGCTTTATCCTCGATGAGCATCACCGCTGGCAATTGGCGCCAGCTTTTGACGTTGCCTATAGCTACAAACCCGGCTCCAGGTGGGTGAACTCTCACCAGTTGTCGCTCAATGGCAAGCGAGATGATTTTGTTCGCGCCGATCTGATGTTATTGGGAGAGACATTTCACAAAGAGGCGCTAAATATTATTGAGGAAATTGTTGAGGTGGTATCAAAGTGGCCAAAATATGCCAGTGAAGTTCAAAACGCCCACGTATTGAAAATATAGTTCAGCGGGTATGACTGTCTATTTTTGCAGGACGTTTAATGGTGCCGCGGGAGCCTGAAAGCAACACCGCTGTGACGACAAAAATGGAGGCCAGAATCATGGCATAGCGAATCATGATCAATAGCTGCTCGTAAAGTTCAGGTGCTATCTGGTTGTTCCCCAGCAGCAGGTGAACCAGTAGATTGATCAAGCTGATGCCTACCAGATTGCCACATACCCGGGCAAGACTGATCGTTGCGGATGCCACTCCAACCTCGTCGCTCGGCACGCTGGACATCACTGCATTGTGATTGGGTGCGGAGAACAAGCCAAAACCGATACCGATAAAAAATAGTGAGGTGCTCACGTACGTTGTTGAGGTGTTGAACCCGAGCTGGCACAGCATAAAAAAACCAATCGCCACACTCGAGCAGCCCACGGTAGAAATAATTCGCGGCTGTATACGGTCGGACAGTTTACCCGCGATAGGGGCCAGCAGCGCCATTGCAAAAGCCTGCACCATGATGAGCTGTCCGGATTCCAGCGGGCTCAGGCCTCGTATGTACTGTAAATACAGGCTAAGTACAAAATTGAGCGGATAGGTGGCGCCATACATTAGCGACGCAGAGGCCAGTGAAAATGAAAAAAGCCGGCTCTCGCGAAACAGCTGTATCCGGATAAGTGGCTCCGGGTTGCCGGCCTGGTGTTTGATAAACAGGATTAACAAGCCGCAGGATAATAACAGCGCTGCAATACTGGGCCATTGCGGCAAACCTGTTAGCCCCACCACCAGTGACAGGGTCCACCCGGCGAAAATTAGGGTACCCACCCAATCGAAGTTGGAATGTTTGTCCTTGCGCCACTCCGAATGAAGAAAAAAAT
>JBALVT010000183.1:0-8471 GCA_036961345.1 Halioglobus sp. | reverse complement strand
ACGGTGGCGGGGTGGCCCCAGGGCCGCAGCTGGATTACCCCCAGCTTGCTGTTCGAACGCGGAAATTTCGTGCTGGAGCTGGTGTCCCCCGATGTCGCGTTCATCCCTCCGGACCGCTACCCCAGTTATGGGGCTGGCAATGTTGAAGTTCAAAAACGACTCAGGCAGGGGATGGATATCACCAGTGCCACTAAACCGGTGGGGAAAGACAATGACATGATGGCGGCGTCGAACCTGCTGGCGGACCGGGATGAAGCTTTCAATACACGCTATGGCAGCTATCGCGGCTGGCAAATGGCGATAGAGCGGGTCATACCCATTGCACGGCATACCGCGCGCCTGGATTTAACCCGCGAAGTGGTTGCGGCGCAGCTTGCGACACCTGAAGCGGTTGTACGTTATTTTGTCGAGCGCTATTTTTCGGTGCCGCTTGATGATGAAACCCAGGCAATGCTTGCGGCCTTTTTTGTGCAAGAACTGGGCACCGAAGATGTTCAAGCTGCCAGGTCCTATTTAGAAGATCCCTTGCGGTTGCTGTTGCACGTACTGTTGAGTCGGCCAGAATATCAACTGGGTTGAGGAGGAAGACGCATTGTCACTAGATAGAAGGCAGTTCTTATACAACACCGCGGCTGCCGGGGGGCTATTGCTGTCCGGTGCACCGGGGGTGTTGGGTAACGTCCCTGACGACAATGAACGTATTTTGGTTGTGGTTGAGTTATCCGGGGGTAACGACGGCCTGAACTGCGTGGTGCCCTACGCCGATGACGCCTATTACAGACACCGCCCCACGATAGGCATAAAACCCCAGGCGCTTTTGCCGCTGGACGACCACTTTGGCTTCAACCCTGGCATGTTGGGTTTTCAGCGGCTGTGGCAATCCGGTGATTTGGCCATCGTCCACGGTTGCGGCTACGACAATCCCTCGTTTTCACACTTCACCTCTATGGCGTACTGGCATACAGCCTCGCCCAACGGCGGCGATGAATACGGCTGGATGGGCCGGCTCGCCGACAGGATGCACCCCGCGGCGACGCCCAATTCGCTTATTAATATTGGCAGTACCCAATCACTGGCCGTGAAGAGCCGTTACCAGACCCCCGTGGTATTTGATGACCCGGAACGCTTCAGGCGTGATGCCTTAAGGCAGGAATCCGAGATTCTCAACACGGTATCAAATTCCGAGACGGCGAATGATACGCAGCGCTACCTCAATGCAGTGGCCAGCAGCGCTTTGCAATCTTCCTCCTTGATACGCCGCGCCTGGTCTGAGTACTCCACGCCGGTAGATTACGGTATTGCGCCGCTGGATTTGCCCAAGGTGGCGGCCTGTATCGCAACGGGCCTGCCCACGCGTTTGTATCACGTTGCGTTTCGCAACAATTCCTTCGATACACACGTGCAACAGCCGGCGCTACAGAGGCGCCTGTTGAGTTACGCGTGTGATGGCATTCACGGATTTATTCGGGACATGGAAAGACTGGGGATGGGTGATCGCGTGAGCGTCATGGTGCACTCCGAATTTGGCCGTCGGGTACCGGAGAATTCGAACCTGGGAACAGATCATGGCAGCGCCAATGTGGTGTTCTTCGCCGGTAAGCCCGTCGTAGGCGGGCACTACGGAAAAATTCCCAGTCTTACGAACCTTACCGCTGGCGACAACTTATTACACACCACCGATTTTCGCCGGGTTTATGCCACGGCGATCAGCGAGTGGTTACAGCAAGAAACGTCCGATAAGGTGCTCAAGGGCGCGTTTGAACCACTGCGGATATTTGGCTGAGCATGGCAGAACTAGAAACCAGTTTTTTTCAGGAATTGTCCAGGCGCCGGGTCATCCGCGTTCTGAGTGTGTACCTGGCCACCTCCTTTGTACTGTTGCAAGTTGCCGATGTCACTTTCGAGCCGCTGGGCTTGCCGCTGTGGAGCATGCGCGCGCTCATCGTGCTGCTATTGCTAGGCGGTCCTGTTGTGGCCGTGCTGAGCTGGGTCTTTGACATTACGCCCGAGGGTGTTGTGCGTACCGCCGCCCCGGCAGCGGATGAGGTCCTGCGGTTAAGAACGGGAAGGAAAATAGACGGGGTGGTGATTGCCGCCTTGTTGGTGGTCATCACTTCGTTGGTCACGCAGGGCTATTTTGTGACGCCATCTGCGCAGGTATCTCTGGCGGCATCTTCCGATCGCTCGGTTGCGGTATTGCCTTTCACCAATATAGGCACGGTCGCTGATAGCAAATACTTTGCCGAGGGCCTGTCGGTGGAGCTGATCAATACCCTGTCAATGATCCCCGATCTCAGGGTGTCCTCCGGCAATTCTTCCCTGGCGCTCAACACCCAAATGAATAACGCCGACATTGGTAAAACCCTGAAGGTGGCGCACCTGGTGCGAGGCAGTGTACGCAAAGCCAATGACCTGATTCGCGTTTCCGTGAATGTCGTTCGAGTTGCGGATGACACGGTGGTGTGGACCAATACGTTTGAGCATGCCCTGGAGGATGTTTTCGCTTTGCAGGATGAGATATCACGGGACATCGCCATCAGTTTGAAAAGCACCCTGTATACCCATGTCCTGGTGCAAATGGCACAGGCGCGCACCCACAATGTGCAAGCGTACGATGTTTATCTAACGGCATTGCACCACCGCCGTGCTCATCGATGGGCCAAAGCGCTTGAATATGCCAAGCGCGCGATAGAACTAGACCCGCAGTACACTGCGGCCTATGCGCTGGCTGCCCGTACTTATTTGACTCGATTGGGCGGGGAGATTCCCGCGGCGCAGGCCTATCCCGAAGCGCGCAGGCTGGTATCCACAGCCCTCGCATTAGAACCCGCCTATGCACCGGCCATCATCGTGATGGCCCTGTTGGAGCGATCCGCTGGCAACTTTGTCGAATCCGAGCGCTTGTTCCGAGAGGTTAAATCAATTGCTCCGGGAATAGCCACTCAGGACCTCGCTAACTTGTTGATCAGCCAGGGGAGGTTGGATGAAGCCCTGGAAGAGTATCGTCGCAGCTACGACCTGGACCCGCTGGGAACGACCTTTTACACCAGCGCATTGGTGGATGCGGGCGACTATGAGGAGGCGGTGCGGGTGATCAACATCAGTATCGAGCTGGGAGAGGGCAGCCAAGACCCCTCTGGGTATTTGGAGAAAGCCTACATCTTAGTACACAAAGGGGATATTGAAGAGGCCAGTCGCCTGGTGGACCTGGGGCTACCGTATTTGAATAGCAGCTACACCACGGCCATGGGCAGGGTGGCGTACCTGCTTAGCCGGGTGGGTCGAGAAGAAGAGGCGAGAGTGATAGTCGCCGGGATCGAGGCGCGGGCCGCAGATCAGTACATTTCCCCGGCCGGGCCCTTTTATGCGTACGCGGGTTTGAATGATGCGGACAAGGCGTTTGAATGGCTGGACAAGGTCATTGACGAGAGTGTCTATCTGATCATCGTCGGGTTGCTGACTTCACCGCGCTACGATGGGCTGCGACTGGATCCACGATTTGATGTAGCCCTGGCCCGGCTGGGGTTACAAGAACAATAAAACCTGACTGTAATCCCCGTGGATTCAGGAGAGGTAGTTGACCAGGGGGTATTGGCAAGTTAAAAATCGAGAAGAAAGCTAGACGAAGAGACTATATTGAATAAATTAGAAACAGCGGCATGTACACCCAGAAACCTCTGCGCCATCCTGATCGACCACTCGCCACAGATAATGCTGTTTGCCATTGATCTGAATGGTTCGGCACACCGGCGAAGACTTCGTCAATGTAGAATGTATCGCCGTAGCCTCGGTGCTTACGTTTTAATCGGCGTGTATAAATTGCTCCGAATTTGATACACCAGAGACGGATTGCTTCCCTGGAGATAGTGATGCCGCGTTGCGCCAGTAGATCTTCGATATCTCGATGGCTTAGATTGAAACGACAGTAGAGCCAGACAGCGTAGGAGATGATATCGGGTGGGGGGCGCCTAGCCGGAATCTGTGGCGCTTGTATGTATTCATGCGCCGATTGTAGCAATATCAGTGCTTTAACTTGGCAATACCTTTCTCAAGCTTGCTTTTAATCCTCGTTCATCTAATCTGGTAAAAAAGGGAAATAGGATGCTGATCAATGGAAGTTAGCGCCCCCGGATTTTTAAGCGAACTTTTCCGCCGCAAGGTGGTGAAAGTCACGCTGACCTACATCGCCGTGGCATGGATGCTGATCCAAGCAGCAGACATCGCCCTGGAGAGCTTCAGTGCGCCCGCCTATTTCATGCAGGCATTCATGGTGTTTGCGGTGCTGGGCGTTCCCGTTGTCATTTTGTTAGCCTGGGTGCTGGAGGTAACACCCACCGGCGTTCGCAGCGAAAAGTCTGGCCGCGCCCTGGGTGCCTCATCGTTGCGCAACGCCATCGCCGTGTTGCCTTTTACCAATATGAGTTCTGACGACGAACTGGAACATTTTGCCGACGGCCTCTCCGATCACATCATCAGCGGCTGCCAACAGCGCCTGGATATCGATGTCACCTCGCGCAACTCAACCTTCGTCTACAAGGGCCAGCGGGTAACGATTAAAAATGTCGCTACAGAACTCGATGTTGCCTATGTACTTGAGGGCAGCATACAAAAACAAGCCCAGAAGATAAGAGTTACCGCACAGTTAATCCTCGCTGAGGATGACAGTCATTTGTGGGCGCATCATTTCGACAGAGAGATGGACGATGCCTTTCAACTGCAAGACGAGCTGACCCGATTGATTGTCGACGGCATTGACCAAAACCTCGACACGCCGGTGGCGGAAGCGCCGACCAGTAGCAAAAAGAGCATGCTGCTAACCTTACTTAACTTGCCGGTGCTCATTCAATTTTCGCTGATCGGCCTGTCCCTGTTACTGGCACTGCTGGGAATATCGCTGTGGCTACCGGAGAATTCGCTGGCGGCCGCCCTTCCAAAGGAGCTGCCCTTCGAATGGGCAACGACTGCTATTCTGATACTAACTATCGGCGCACTTTCTGGCGTTTATTACTGGCAGCGACGCAAGCGAATCTCCGCCAAGATTCGCGAATCACTTCTACTCATAGAAGAACACGTTCACAGCAATCATCTTATCGAAGCGTTTGATCTGGCGATGGAAATCAAGTCACGCCTGAGCGATGCAGACTATCCTGCCAGTTGGTGGGATCGATTTTCGATTGTCATAGAGTTCAACTGCGAGCCAGCGGATGCTGCCGTCAGCTACAGACCCTATAACGGCCGCAACATGCCCTGGAGAGAACTGGGCAGCGCACCATTAAAAGGTATCAGGTTGCCAGTGGGTGATCTGCAAGCGAAGCTGGAGCGAGAGGGCTATGGGACACAAGAGTTCGCCACCTCCAACCCCGGGCATTTTTTCGACAATGCCCCGTTTGAGTTGCCGAGTATACCCCTGCTTGAACAGGCAAAAACACCGGTAATTACCAAAGCTCAGGTGGCGGGAATGATCTTTGCCTCAGCCCGACCCCACCTCTTGTCACTCACTGGCTTACCGCCCACCGGCCCCAGTCAAATCGGTGAATTTTATCTAGACAAGTATCCGGTGACCAACCGCGACTATCAAACCTTTGTCGACAGCGGTGCTTATGCAGAAGGTAAATATTGGCAGGAGCTGCCCTGGCCGGAAGCGAAAAACTGGCAAGATGTAGTACAGACTTTTGTCGATAAGACTGAACAACCGGGGCCGGCCGACTGGGAGCTTGGTCGTGCGCCAGTCGCCCAATTAGACCTCCCGGTAACCGGTGTGAGTTGGTTTGAAGCCGCCGCCTACGCCAACTACGCCGGCAAGCGACTCGCCTGCACCTATGAGTGGGCGCGCGTCGCGCTGCCCTTCGATGCTCCAATGACATCAATTCCCGTAGCCATGATGAAGTTCTCTAACTTCATGGGCAAAGGCAAAAGTGCGGCAAACGAATTCCCCAGCCTCAATGGCTGTAGTGCCTACGATATGTTCGGTAACGTCCGCGAGTGGGTCTGGAACGAAGTGGGTACCGGACGCTGTAATCTCGGCGGCTGCGACACAGATCTCCCCTACTTCGCTGTTATGGTGAATAGTGAAGACCCCTTGCTGCGCGACGATAAGCATGGCTTTCGTTGCGCGCTGGGTGACATCGATGACCCGGCCTTACTGGCACCCATTCCCCGCATAGAGCGCAGCTACGACGGCGAAGAGCCGGTCGGTGATGAGGTGTATGAAGCTCTTGTCCAGGCACTGCTGCCACGCTATGAGTCAGTCGATGCCACACTAGAGCAAGAGAGCGAACGCGACGGCCTGTCTTGGCAGCAATATAGTATGAACTCCGGGCATGGAGAGAGAATCCCGATCACCGTAGTATTGCCGCCGGGAGTAAGCGAACCGGCTCCGTCGCTGGTCATGTTTCCCGGTATGGGCGCATTCCTGGGCTCCGTGGGCGAAGATGAAATTCAGCAGATGGTACAGTCCATTGAGTTTGTTGTCAGGCAGTTGGGTTATGCCGTGGTCGCGCCTTATTGGCAGGGCGCCTACGAACGTTTTGATCACGGGCCCTTCCCCTTTGCAAAGAATAGTCAGGCGATATGGTTAGAGCGCACATCCCACTGGGTTCAGGAGGGCAGCCAGGCCGTCAATTTCATTGCCGGGCACGCCAATCTTGATGTCGAGCGGGTCGGCTTTCTCGGCACCAGCTATGGGGCCATCAATACGACGCCCATATTGGCATTGGAAAAGCGCTACAAAACGGCGCTGCTGCTCAGTGGCAATCTGATATCTCATCCCATTTACCCGTTCGCGGATTCCATAAACTTCTATCCGAGAATGACCCTGCCAACCCTGCTGATTAACGGTCGCTATGACACCATTGTCAGCCCCGATGAGGCGCTGCTGAAACGGCGATTTGATTGGCTGGGAACACCGGCGGCGGACAAGAAGCAGGTGCTTTACGACGCGGGCCACTGGCCTTTCCCGCAACATTTATTCAAAAAGGAAATGGCAGCCTGGCTACAACGTTACCTCTAGTTGGGTATGGTAAGTTAACTGGCCATAGCTGCTAGAATTGGCCGGCGAACAGCTACAAACAGAGTTCGAGAGCGGGGACGAGACGATTCAAGTCGGTCAGGCATGCTCTGCGGAATTGCGCAAATCTTTTACGTACAGCGCGATCGAAGGGCCTGCGTCGTGATCCGTGCAGATGGTAAATCCCATTTTTTTGACCATCGCCAGCATAGGCGCTACAGTTGAGTATTAATAATAGCCTGTCGATTACCAGTAGCCGGGACCTTGTAGCAGATTGAGCGAAATCAGGAGGTATTTATACTCTTAAGATCTTCTTTTGATGCACCCGGTTTTGATGTAGTTGGATTAGACAATTTTACTGTCTTTCTTGCCCCAATAACGGTCACGAACCAAACGTTTGTAAAGCTTGCCGGTTGGGTGACGTGGCAATTCCTTATCAAAATCAACAGAACGTGGGCATTTGATTTTTGCTAAGTCTTTTAGGCAAAACTCAATGAGTTCTTGTTCGAACTCTGGACCGACATCCGCCCAATCGATCGGTTGAACAACGGCTTTTACTTCTTCGCCAAACTCTTCATTGGGCGCGCCAAACACGGCAACGTCGGCCACCTTTGGATGGGTGATCAAGATGTTTTCAGCTTCTTGCGGGTAGATGTTCACGCCGCCTGAAATAATCATGAAAGCTTTACGGTCAGTAAGGTAAAGATAATTGTCTTCATCCACGTAACCAATGTCGCCCAAAGTTGACCAACCTTTTGTGTTAGTGCTCTCTTTAGTTTTCTCTTCGTCGTTGTGATAGACAAACTTTCCGCCGCCTTCAAAAAAGATAGTGCCCTGTGTGCCGGCTGGCACTTCATTACCTTCATCATCACAAATGTGAAGTGTGCCCATAAGGGCGGAGCCAACACTGCCCTCGTGGGCTAGCCATTGTTCCGAGTTAATCGCGCAGAAACCATTACCTTCGGACCCTGCATAATATTCATGGATCACAGGACCCCACCATTCAATCATGGACTTTTTAGTTGGGATCGGACATGGCGCTGCGGCGTGAATGGCAACTTTTAGGGAAGAGACATCATACTTTTGGCGGACGTCTTCTGGCAATTTCAACATTTTGATAAACATGGTAGGCACCCATTGAGAATGGGTTGCTTTGTATTTTTCAATCAAGGCCAATGCCTGTTCTTCGTTGAAGTTTTCCATGATGATACATGTGGCACCCACAGCCAATGCCGCCATATTATAGCGCAATGGCGCTGCGTGATATAATGGGGCGGGGGACAGATAAATCATGTCCGTGCTGAATTGGTACAGGCCTTCGACCAACATGCTCAGGCGATTAGGGGCACCAACGGCGGTCTCTGCTAACGGCACCAAAATTCCTTTTGGGCGACCTGTTGTACCAGATGAATAAAGCATATCCATGCCTGGTGTTTCGTCGGCAATAGGTTCTGCAGGATGCGCG
>JBALVT010000182.1:0-8599 GCA_036961345.1 Halioglobus sp. | reverse complement strand
CAGTGCGGCCCAGGGCAACGATGGTTTTGTCTGGTTCCGCAATCGAAAGTTTGCCCTGGTAACGGTGACGGAACCCACTGCCGGGGTATGGAAGCTTGAGGCGCCAAAAGCGGTTAAAACCCGTGTTACCGTGATTTCAGATTTGCGTTTGGATGTAGATCCACTGCCCAACAGCCTTCCAGCGGGCAAACGGGCGGAATTGGGGCTGCGCTTGCGCCAGAGAGGAAAGATCCTCCGTGACCCCGAGGTATTAGCAGTATTTGATCTCACCCTGGAGATAGAAAACCCCGCGGGTGAGGTGCAGTTGATCGACGTGCTGGCGGATTACGAGGTGCCTGAAGACGGGGAGTTCAGGGTGCTTATTCCTGGCTTGGATCTGCCCGGAAGATACAAGATCACAGCGAAATTGAAGGGCGAGACTCTGAATCGGGCATTGCCAATGTATGTCGAAATAATTGATTCGCCCGTCAATGGCTCAATCAGTACCAGGGCCAACGAAGCGCCTGAGGAAGATTTCAGGGCCCCCATGTTTAGCTTCGCAGCTGCTCTGGGGGTTATCGCAATATTGATTTACTGGTTTTTGGCGCGTCGTCGTCGTCGCAAGCTTGAAGTCTGGCGGCGGCGCAATCTGAACCAAAATGGCTCGACGGAGCCACATAGTGCTGTGGCAGGCATGCATGCGCCCGCACAGGAACGTGACACACATTCTTGATATGCCCAGCCGCAATCTGTACCCTGTGCGGCTGATTGGTGATCCTTAGCAATAGGTGAGTAATGAAATTTGTAGGAACTGAACGATATATAGCCACGGCCGACTTACAAATGGCTGTGAATGCAGCCGTAACCCTTGAGCGCCCTCTGCTCATTAAGGGCGAGCCTGGCACCGGTAAAACAATGCTGGCTGAAGAGGTGGCGCTGGGTCTTGGCATGAAGCTGATCCAGTGGCATATCAAATCAACAACCAAGGCTCAACAGGGATTGTATGAATACGACGCCGTATCTCGGCTGCGCGATTCCCAGCTCGGTGACGGTAAAGTTCACGATATTGCGAATTATATCAAGAAGGGCAAATTGTGGGAGGCATTCACTGCCGACGAACAAGTGGTATTGCTGATTGACGAAGTTGATAAGGCAGATATTGAATTTCCGAACGATTTGCTGGTTGAACTTGATCGCATGGAATTTTTTGTTTATGAAACGGGTGAAACAGTCAAAGCCAAACAGCGCCCAATCATTATTATTACCAGCAACAATGAAAAAGAGTTGCCCGATGCCTTTTTGCGTCGTTGCTTTTTCCACTTTATCAACTTCCCAGACCGGGAAACCATGCGGGAAATTGTTGATGTTCACTATCCGAACATTACTCAGGAGCTGGTCCAGGAAGCCATGGAAATGTTTTTTGACCTGCGTGCGATACCCGGTTTAAAGAAAAAGCCTTCCACCTCGGAGCTTATTGACTGGCTGAAATTGTTGATGGCAGACGATATTCCCGATGAAATTCTTAAAGACAGAGATCCAACCAAAGCAATACCACCGCTTTATGGGGCCTTGTTGAAAAATGAGCAGGACGTCCACCTGTTGGAACGTCTGGCATTCATGCACCGGAGAGAGAACCGCTAGCGCTATGTTGGTTAATTTTTTCCAGGGTTTGAGAGACGCGGGTGTGCCGGTAACGACACGGGAGCTGCTGGACCTGCTTGAAGGGTTGAATCAGCATATTGTTTTTGGCAATATCGACGAGTTTTACTACTTCAGTCGTACTTGTATGGTGAAGGACGAGAAGTATTTCGATCGCTTTGATCGTGCTTTTGGTCTGCATTTCAAAGACCTGGAAGCACTCGATGATGTGATCGAAGCGCTTATTCCGGACGATTGGCTGCGCTCGGAGTTTTTGAAAAACTTGAGTGACGAGGAAAAGGCCAAAATTGAATCCCTGGGCGGCCTTGAAAAACTGATCGAAGAATTCAAAAAACGTCTCGAAGAACAAAAAGAGCGCCATGAGGGCGGTAATAAGTGGGTTGGAACAGGGGGCACGTCGCCTTTTGGTCAGGAAGGATTTCACCCCGAAGGGATTCGCGTTGGCCCCAATGGCAAAAACAAAAAAGCGGTAAAGGTTTGGGACAAGCGCGAATTTAAGAACCTGGATGATTCTGTAGAACTAGGTACTCGAAACATAAAGGTTGCTCTGCGTCGATTGCGCAAATTTGCCCGCACTGGTGCTGCCGATGAGCTCGACCTTGACGACACTATTCGCTCTACGGCGCGCAATGCCGGCTATCTCGATATCAAGATGGTTCCGGAACGTCACAATGCTGTGAAGGTACTGCTCTTTTTTGATGTTGGTGGGTCGATGGACCCCCATGTTAAAACCTGTGAAGAGTTATTTTCTGCAGCACGTACCGAATTTAAGCACATGGAAATTTTCTATTTCCATAACTTTCTGTACGAGAGTGTCTGGAAAAACAATATCCGTCGTCACAACGAACGCACCATGCTGCTCGATGTTATGCATAAGTACAGCCATGACTACAAAATCGTGTTTGTAGGGGATGCTTCCATGTCACCGTATGAAATAGCACAGCCCGGTGGCTCAGTAGAACACTGGAATGAAGAAGCCGGTGAAGCCTGGATGCAGCGCTTGAAAAAGACGTATGAGAAAGTCATCTGGATCAACCCTGTTCCTGAAGATGAGTGGGAGTACACCCAGTCGGTCGCAATGACACACCGGTTGATGGACGGGCATATGTACCCGCTCAGTCTGAAGGGTCTGGAAGAGGGTATGTCCTACCTCTCCAAGTAAGTTGTGCCGCTGTGCGCTTACAAATTTCCAGCGTAAGCGATCAGCGAAGCAGTGACTGCCACGTTTAAGGATTCAACGCCATTGTTCATGGGGATAGCCAGGGCCCGGTTGGCAATCTTTTTGATAGCGCTTGAGACGCCCTCCGATTCATTTCCCAGCACGTAAACGCTCTGTGTGGCCTCCTGGCGCTTAAACAGCGACTCGCTGGCATCCGCTTCCAATGTGCAAACATCCATGCCCTGATCGCGACAGGCGCTCAGAGCATGACCCAGGTCCTGACAGATCAATACAGGGGCTTTGTATAATGTGCCGGCGCTGGCTTTTATTACCAGTGGCCCCAGCGCCGCGTTACCGCGGCGTGACCAGATAATGCCATCTATTTGTCCTGCCGCAGCAGAGCGGACGATCATTCCCAGGTTTTGGGGATTGGTGATGCCGTCAAGTGCCAACAATCGTGCCGTACTTTCTCCGTTCAAACGCTCCAGATAACTCTCTAGCGTTGTGAACGCTGGACAAATGATATCCGCGGCTACTCCCTGATCCTGTTTGCCATTCTTGGATATGCGCGAAAGAGCGGCTCTGGAGTGCATCTTGAGTGCAATGCCTCGACGTTCAGCGATTTGTCTGATGTCGCCGATAGCCCCGGCCTCGCGGTTACTGTCAGCAAGGTGCACACAGTGGCAAGGTAAGGAACTGTCCTGTAGTGCCTCGAGCACAGCATTGCGGCCATATACAGTGAGGACTCGGTCAAAAAAAGCCTTTTTCTGGTCGTAGCTATCCAGTTCAGGCATCTCGATCACCGGTGTTTGATAATTGTGCGCGGTACGCACCCGGTGAAATACCGGTCCACTTTTTGAAGGAGCGATAAAAGGCTGAATTGTCTTGAAATCCCATCAGTGCCGCGATCGCATCAATGGTTAATTCTGCACGACTGACGTAATGAATGGCCAATTCCTTGCGATACGTATCTTTTATCAACTGGAAACTGGTGTCTTCCAAGGTTAATTTTCGATGTAGCGTGCGGGGTGACATATTTAACTTTTGGGCCACGAATTCTGCACTCGGGGGTTTTTGAATGGAGTGATTAATCAGCAATTGCTCTACCTTGCGAGTGAGTGGTTTTGTGCCCTCAGGTTTGCCGGGTTTGACCAGTTGATACGGCGTTTGCCGCAGAAACTCACGCAAGCTATTCTCATTTTGCGCCAACGGATGCTGCAGTAAACTGACGCTCATGACAAGACCGGAGTTTTCCTGTTCGAATAGGACAGGACAGTTAAACAGTTGTTCGTAATGCGCGGAGGTTGCGGGGGCTTTTGCCCTTAGCCGTACCTCCTTTAATGGCAACTCCTTGCCAATCAGCCAGCTGTAGAACCGGTACATCATTAGCAAAATATTTGAATAGCCGATCATGTTACGCTCTCCCTCACTGGCAGGGAAACGTTCGAATAAACACAGAGCATGTTCACCGTCGGCCATATAACTGATCGGAGGTGTACTGGTATTGTGGGGTTGTTCTCGATACAAATTGCAGTAATCGTAAAACTCTGCAGATCGGATCAGGGCAGTTTCAAGTGTATGGCAGTGGATTATGAACAGGCACATCATGCGAAATGTACCCGGCGGTGAGTGGTACTCTTTACCAAGACCAAACGCTTCATCCTGTAACAATTCCATGAGCAGTTGGTATAATTTGCTATAGCTTGTGGTGGACACCTCAACAGGCAAATTATCGAGATCAGACAGTGGGTTGAAGTCCAGACCAATGAGCTCCAATGCGTGTTCCAGTGGGAAGCCCTGATCAATCACTACGCGCAGCAGTGTCACCAGGGTTTTGGTGGGCATCTTGTCCAATGTCTAAAATCCAATCGTAATCGCTCTTACTATTGTAACATGCGGGCCAGGTACGCGGCGCTGCCAGAATCATCACAGGAAATATGACTTGAGCGAAATACCCGCACTGCAGAACGTGGCCACCATCCCCGGTAATGTTGCTATTCGCCATGGTGAAGAAGTCACCTGCTGGTTTGATTTTTTTCCTCCGCTTTGTCCGTCGTTGATCAGCTAAAGGCTGGCCAGGTAGGGGCGGGCGAGCACGCGGCGATCTTGATGGCCAACCATGCATCCTATTATGAAGCCATGTTGGGGGCCGTGCTAGCTGGCGTGTGGCTTGCGCCGGTCAATAGCCACCTCACAGCGCCTGAAATTGAATACGTGATGGCGGATTCGGGTGCTCGTGTGCTTTTTACCGACCGGGAAGAAGTGGAGGGCGTATTGCTCGAGCACCCCGAAGTTGCCGATGTGGCAGTGATTGGCGTTGACGACAAAGAATGGGGGAGGCGAGTGCATGCCTATATACAGCCAATAGCCGAACACGAGGATGGTTTTGGTCTGCTTGAGTCGTTGCGCGAATTTGCGGGTCAGCGTTTGGCAAAATTCAAAGTGCCGCGGTCAATGGAGCTAATTGAACAGTTGCCCCGATTCGATTCGGGAAAACTGTATCTTAATCGGCTGCCTCCACCGGACTCCGGCCACTGGCAAGATTCGTAACCCGGTTGGCAGATTCTAGCATACGAGTAGCAATCTCCTCGATCTGGGCGCCGGTGATGGTTTTTTCCATGGACCCTGCGACAAAACACATTACTGGGACCTCCTTGTAGACAAAGACTGGAACCGTGATGGTGCTGA
Organism: Halioglobus sp.; assembly: GCA_036961345.1. Taxonomy (GTDB): domain Bacteria; phylum Pseudomonadota; class Gammaproteobacteria; order Pseudomonadales; family Halieaceae; genus JBALVT01. The sequence goes on along the minus strand of JBALVT010000182.1, from coordinate 3,114 downwards.
CATCGTAACGGGCCTTGGGGTCAATTCGGTCCAGGTGAAAGCTTTCATCGCAGAGATCATGTTGGTACTTATTGGTGGCTTCTTCAAGTTCGGTAAGGCTCCAGGAATTGTGGATTCGGGTGAGCTCGTTGCGTAATTCGGTTTCAGCCTGAGTCTTGAGAGTAACCTCGTAGCCACGGGCACGAATTGAAATTAGAGACACTCGCAGTTTTTGGTCGAGCCGCTCATTGTATTCGCCACGAGAATCATGGGCCCGTTTTAGCCAAGCTTCGAGTTGATCTGCGGGTGAAAAAGCCGTATAGCAGGCCGCCACCGGCGCTGTGTTGGGTAGCCGCAAACCCAATTGGAAGGATTCGATTAGCGGGGTGGCACGGCCGTAAAGTGCCAGCAATACCTGATGCATCTTCGATCGTCCCGTAACTGCAAAGCCGATGTCCAGATCGTTTTTTAGATTTTCCAATTCCGGGCGGGCATATTCGAGTACCGGGAACTGTGCAAACGCGGCGTTGCCCGCTGCGATAATTGAGGGCCCCAGGCGATAGGCTTTAGTTTTGGGGTGTTGAACTAAAAAACCGTACTTAGCCATGGTAGTGAGAATAGCGTGGCAAGTGGCCTTGTTAAGGTTTAGTCGGCGGGTCATCTCGGTTAAGCCAAACGACTGATGAGGGTTCGCCATCAGTAAATCCAGAATGGCCAGAGCGCGGGCGGTCGGTTGTGAGAATAGGGCCACGGTTTGCTCCTCGTGCCTGGTTGAGTCAGGCTTATTTTTGGTATAGATTGTTGTACTTTTGCACTTATGGTAACGCTATGGCACTGGGTAATTCAAGCCTTGTGAGCAACCCCGGTGAGAACGCAGAGGGGCCTGTCCCTCAATCCACCCGGGAAGTGTGATTAGTGCATCCAGATTTGGACACTCAGATGAATCTTACTGAATCCTACATTTTATACGGTACGACTGCCTGCCACCTCTGTGAGTTGGCAGAATTGCTGTTGTTGTCGCTCGATGAAGGGGGTAATTGCCCCCCGTTCGTAAAAGTGGACATAGCCGAGTCGGATGAACTCTTTGAGCGTTATGGGGTTCGTATCCCTGTGCTGCGGAATCCGGATGGATCGGAATTAAATTGGCCTTTTACGGCCCAGGAGCTGAGTCTTTTTCTGGGCGAATAGACCCCCTGTCTAATTACCGACTCTCACGGCAAGTACGTCGCACAAGGCGCCGTGCAAGACCCCGTTGGCTGTCGAGCCCAGTAGTAATGCCAGGCCATGGCGACCGTGGCTGCCGATAACAATCAGATCAGCGCTTATTTCCTCAGCTTTGGCATGTATTTCTGCTTCCGGGCGGCCCAATACGATGTGCTGGTTGCCCTGAGTTATCTGGTGGGCATCCCCAAACCGCTGAAGTTGCTGGCTCGCCTGCTGGTGAATTTCGTCCTGAATACCGGAGAAATCCATGGGTATGTCACCTCCGTAGGCAAAACTGAGCGGTTCAATGACATGGATAAGGTGCAGTTCGGCATCAGAGGATCCCGCAACTGCCTGGGCACGTTGCGCAATTTGTGCTGAATCGTCACTGAGATCGATGGCGACAAGAATTTTCTTGTATTGGGACATAAACTACTCCAAAAACTATTAAATGGACTCAATGTGACATTTATAGCACAAATTTTTCCCGTGGTAATGGGGTATGATGGCCGCCCGCGGGAACATTGCTCTCACTTGATATGGATCAGATGGTTTAATTTGAGCTATTTAATTATTGTACTGGTTATCGCTCTGGCGCTGGCCCCGCTATCACATTTTGTACCTAGCAAAGCGCAGCGCAAGGTAGCGCGCCTGCGCGAGTATGCCGCTCTAAATGGCCTGTACGTGGAATTTCGGGACGTACCCAGGGCTGGTAGAAGCGTGCCTGCCAGGCAAGCGGGCAATACAATCTATTATGGCAAGCGGGTCAGGGGAAGCCGTGGTGGGCCTGAAAAGAGGCTGGCCTGGCTGCACAGCGGTGACGGGTGGGCTGCTCTGTCCAGGCATGATGCTCTGCCCCCGGAACTGGCGGCCTTACCCGATGGGGTTTTGGCCGCGAGTGCGGACCTCGATAGCTGCGGCATATACTGGAACGAAAACGGCGAAGAAGCTCAGATCGACCAAATTTGTCAGACACTTGAGGGGCTGACCAAACGTCTATATCAATGAATTTTTCTGTTTTTTCTTGACCCCGGCGAGCTGGCGACATATATATGCCACTTTTTTGTCGGCCGGAAGCGCCGGTGAAAGCAGTTAGCCAAGAGATCTAAAGGACACTATGGGAAAGACATTAGTTATCGTCGAGTCACCAGCAAAGGCGAAGACCATCAATAAGTACCTGGGTTCGGACTATATTGTAAAGTCCAGCGTTGGTCATATCCGGGATTTGCCAACCGCTGGCAGCAGTAACGGCGCGAGCGATCCCAAGGCAAGAGCTGCTCAAGCCGCCAAAACGCGGAAAATGGAGCCGGAAAAAAAGGCGGCCTATAAAAAAGCCAAATCGAAAGAACAATTGATTCGGCGTATGGGAATAGACCCTGAAGATGGCTGGAAAGCGGACTATCATGTTCTGCCTGGCAAGGAAAAGGTGGTCAACGACCTGAAGAAAGCTGCCGCCACCAGTGATGCTATCTACCTCGCGACTGACCTTGATAGAGAGGGGGAGGCTATCGCATGGCATTTGCGCGAAGCGATCGGCGGAGATGATTCGCGCTATCAGAGAGTCGTGTTTAACGAAATTACCAAAAAAGCGGTGACTGCCGCCTTCGAACATCCCTCTGAACTTGACCAAAACCGTGTTAATGCTCAGCAGGCCAGACGCTTTTTGGATCGCGTTGTTGGTTATATGGTGTCGCCGTTATTGTGGGCCAAAGTGGCCAGGGGCCTGTCCGCAGGACGGGTACAGTCGGTTGCCACGCGCCTGATTGTTGAAAGAGAACGCGAAATTCGCGCTTTTATACCGGAAGAATATTGGGAGATTCACGCCCAGTTAATCGCGAAAAGTGGCGAAGATCTGCGCTTTCAGGTGCGCAAGTACAAGGGGGAGGCTTTCCGGCCTACTGATGGCGACACGGCCGGTAATGCGACCACGGA
>JBALVT010000181.1:0-8623 GCA_036961345.1 Halioglobus sp. | reverse complement strand
AAATTATAACGATCGACATAGTCGCCAAATAACGCTTCAACCTCGGCGCGCGTAATACCGTACTCCTCAAGGCTATAAACGTGTTTTCCGTGTTTGCCTTTGGGATTGGCATCCAGCCAGTCGGACATACTCGAGCGCCCCGCCTCACTCAATGAAGTGCCACGCAAGTGATAAATTTTGTCTATGGTGGGCCAGGGATCACCCACAAATTCATCGTGACTCATATCCATAAATTGTCCCGGAAACTGCGGCTCCAGTTCGGCTCGATCAGCTTCAAAGGTCTTGGTGTAAATGGTCAACATATCCATCCAGTCGCGGCCTATGACTGCCTTATCAATATCATCGGAACCACTTTTTCGCAGTAGTTCGCTGAAGCTGCATCCCGAGGCGACAAAACTCATCGGTGCGCGATGGGTTTGGACAATGATCGCATCTGGATATTCTTTGAGAATGCCTCGCAGGCCCAGTTGGTGGAATGGGGCTTTTAATACCCATCCGCCGGGGCGCTTGGACTGCAATAACTGCAATTGCAATTTGTGATATGCATAACACTCGCTCTTGGGCAGATTCGCATACAGCCAATTGGCGTAGCTGGGAATATGAAACATCGCAGAATACTCCACCGACATGAAATTACGGTTGAGCAACATATAACACTCATCGGGCTCTTCGGCATCAATCAAGTGAGTTTGCAAAAAACCGGGCAAAAAGGTCTCTGTCATCTCCACACCCTGCCGCTGCTTGGCGATGCGCGGGTCGGTGGTGTAAGTATCAGTTTGCGGAGGTGGTATAGGGTTCTGCGCCTCCCACAGGCGCAAGGTGTGGTTGGAACTGTCCTGATTGAGCATATGATGTAAGGCGGTGGTTCCCGTGCGCGGTAAGCCAACAATAAAAACGGGGCGCTCGACGACCTCGTCCCTCACCTGGGGATGTTCACTCAGATACTGCTGGATCTGCAAACGGCTGGTCAAACCAGAATTGATTGTGTGCTGCGCCCTGAAGCTGCCAAAATCGTTAAGGTTTGCCTCCGTATTCAGTGCTGTAATGAGTCGTTCAAGCGGTTGCTGAAAATCATCTTCGCCAAAATCCTGCAAACCAGTCTGGTCCATGGCCTCTTGCAGTAGCTGATCTTTATCAAGCACAGTATTTCCTCTTTGATTGTCACCCAGTAAATTTTGAGTTGAAGCAGACTACGGGGTATATCCACATCGTTCAACAGCTATGGCCCCGCAAAGCACCCGCGCGCCCCCCAGCAGCGACGAAAATGCTATTGGTTCAACTACAGAAACTCACTCCAGCACTTTAACTAAGCCAATAGAAGGCGCATTATTCGTCCCCGAGTCGGTTTTGCCGAGCCACCTTAAGACAAATAACCCCAAGGATAGAGATATGAAAATAGGTCTTGTACCAGTAAACGTTGGCGTCAAATCCGCAGAAGAAATGGTGGGTTTGGCCCAATATATAGAATCCCTGGGGTTCGAGTCCGCCTGGACATTCGAACACGCCATGGTGCCGGTGGACTACAATTCAAAGTACCCCTACAGCAAAGACGGGAAAATGGGTGGCAAACCCACCAATAACTTTATTGACCCATTAATCGCACTCACCGCTATCGCCGCCAATACCACCACCTTGCGCCTTGGTACCGGCGTTAACATCGTCTCCCAGGCCAATCCACTGATGCTTGCAAAGCAAGCTGCCAGTTTGGATCTGATCTCCAACGGGCGTTTCATGCTCGGTGCTGGAATCGGCTGGCTGGAAGAGGAGTTCCAGGCAATGGGAGTACCCTTTGAACGTCGTGGCGCGCGTTTTGACGACTACATACAGGCAATGCGCAAAGTTTGGTCTGGGGAAGTAGTAGAACACCAGAGTGATTTTATCAACTGGAGTGGTTTTCAAAGCTACCCTGTGCCCGTGCAAAAACCCGGTGTGCCCATCATTATGGGGGGCGCCAAGGGCAAGATCTACGAGCGCATAGCCAAGCACGGAGATGGCTGGTTTGCTCCTACCAATGACGCGGCGGCGCTGGCCCCTATGCTGGAACCACTGAAAGCTGCCTGCGCAGAACACGGGCGCGATTACGCTTCAGTTGAACTGACCTCAATGTGGGACACCCAAGGGGGCATGGACGGTATTAAAGCGTTTCAGGACCTGGGCGTATCACGCGTGATTGTGCCATTGTTTGCCCTGGGTGAAGACCCGCTTGCGGGGTTGGCCAAGCTCGGCGACGAAATCATCGCCAAACTGGCCTAGTCTGCCGCCGCCAGGCAGCGGAACTGCCACGCCGGCATTAGCCGGCGTATTTTTCTATAACCTGCTTTCCCAGAGCCATCTGATGCACCTGATCGGGCCCATCTGCCTGGCGGCACCAGCGGGCATAGTTAAATGCCTCGGCCATAAAATAATCCTCGGTAAGACCCCCTGCGCCGTGCAATTGCATGCAGCGGTCAATAATATTCTGCACCATTAACGGAACGCTGGTTTTTGTCGCGGCGATCATGTCCCGGGACTCCTGAGCTCCCACAGCATCCATCTTTTTGCAGGTTTTGAGAATCAGCAATCTGGCCATTTCAATTTCAGAGTAACTACGGGCAATATCCTCTCGCACCGACTGGTGCTTACTCAGCGGTTTACCAAAGGTTGTTCGGCTGGTGGCACGAACACACGCCAGTTCCAGAGAGCGCTGAGCGGCACCGACCAATCGCATACAGTGGTGCATGCGGCCTGGGCCAAGGCGACCCTGGGCAATCTCAAAGCCACGCCCCTCGCCCAACAATACATTCTCGGCCGGCACCCTAACATCCGTGAAAATAATTTCCGCATGACCAATAGGAGCATCATCATAACCCAGTGTCGTTAACGGACGGACCAGCTCGATACCCTGAGTATCCTTGGGCACTAATACCTGCGTCTGCTGTTTGTGCCGATTGGGGTTATCCGGATCAGATTTTCCCATCACAATAAATATTTTTGTGCGTTCATACATGGCGCCAGTAATGAACCACTTGCGCCCGTTAAGCACCCATTCATCACCTTCACGAACTATGCTCAGCTCAATATTAGTCGCATCGCTGGACGCCACCTGGGGCTCTGTCATCGCATAGGAGGAACGGATCTCGCCATTCATCAGTGGCACCAGCCACTTTTCTCGCTGCGCAGCGGTGGCATATTTCATGAACACTTCCATATTGCCGGTATCGGGCGCATTACAGTTAAAGACTTCCGGAGACCAGATAACTCGCCCCATCAGTTCAGCAACAGGTGCATAGTCGAAATTGCTCAAACCGCCAAAATCACTGTATTCCCCGTGGGACTCGGGTACAAAAAGATTCCACAAACCCGCTGCCCTGGCTTTGTCTTTGAGTTCATCCATAAGCGGTAAAGGGGCAAACCGATTCTCGGCTCCGTGCAGCTGCTGGTTATAAGCTGTTTCGTTGGGGTAGATGTGTTCATTCATAAATTCGCCCAGGCGGGCCTGTAGCTGTTGAGATTTATCACTGTGTTCAAACATCGGCTAACTCCAGATAGGATCATTTGCGATACAATTCAGGGCGCACAGTATAGGCAGTCCCCCGCCTACTAGGAAATTAATTTAGGCCTAAGCCGCCACAAACCGTTATCATCCCACGCGATTGAAAATATGCACCAGGTACGCAACCTGCCAGAGGAAATTATCCAGACATGAATGAACAAGATATTATCAAACAGCTCAACTCGAACACGCTCCCCTTTATCAAGATGCTGGGGGGGGTAGTTGCTGACGTTGATCTGGAAAATAGTTCCTGCACTTTCGAATTTACTATCTCTACAGATTTTTGCCATTCAATCGATGTCGTACAGGGCGGTTTTGTAACAGCTATGATGGACGCGGCGATGAGCCACGCCGTATTTGGCCTGGATAAAAGCATCGAGAACGTCTCCTCACTTGAGATCAAAACCAACTATCTGGAACCTACCCGTGCGGGTAAGTTGCGTGCTGTGGGCAGCATTCTCAAGAGCGGCTATAAGGTCGCGTTTCTCGAAGCACAGCTATTCAATGAAGAGGGCCTATTAACGGCTACTGCGAGCTCGGTAGCCAAGCTGGTGCGCGCCAAGGCGTAGATTCCTGTGACTGACACCATTAATGTTCTCACCTACAATATCCACAAAGGATACTGTAGCGGCAATCGTCGTTTCATGCTGGAATCCATGCGTGAGCGAATCGATGAAACCGGGGCCGACATCGTTTTCTTGCAGGAAATTCACGGTACAGCGATAAAAAGCGAGGCCAAACGGCAGCGCTTTACCTACCCGGATCAGCCTCACTTCGAATACCTGGCGGATAAATCCTGGCCGCATTACGCCTATGGGCGCAATGCCATTTACCGGAAAGGGGATCATGGCAATGCGATACTGAGCATGTACCCCTTTGTAAGCTGGGAAAACATAGATGTCTCTGTGTTTCCTCGTTCCAGCCGCAGCATTTTACACGGTGTTATCGAACTACCGGGCAAAAATACCCGCCTGCATACTTTGTGCGTACACCTGGGGCTACTGGAAAGAGAGAGGCGGCATCAACTTAAGGCTCTCACCAAAAGAATCGACCAACACGTTCCCCAGGGTGAGCCCATGATTATAGCCGGGGATTTCAATGACTGGCGCGGTAGCGCAGAAAAACACTTACACAGTGATCTGGGTTTAAAGGAGCTATTTGTCAGCTTGAACGGCAAACACGCCCGCACCTTTCCGGTGTGGGCACCGGTGCTACCTGTCGACAGAATTTATTACCGTGGTTTATCAGCCACCGCCTGCGATTGCCTGAGCACCGGCCACTGGCGCGATCTTTCAGACCACGCTGCGCTGTTCGGGGAATTTGCTATTCCCCAGGAGGAATAGTGCGTCGATTCAAAACAGCTTTACCCTCAATTGGCTTGCCACAATGAGCACTTCCAAATACAGTCTTTGCCAGATAATACGGATCACCCTATGAAAAAATTACTGCTGTTACTCACCGTGCTGCTGCTGGCAGGTCCAGCATACCTGCTGACCACCGGCACCATCAGTGTAAGTAGCCTCTCAATGCTGCTTAACGTGATGACGGGCCGGGGTGTAGAAACTCCCCAGGATGACGTCATAGAACAACGTTTCATCCTGCCCGAGGGTTTTGCCATAAACCTGTATGCAGGTGACCTTCCCAAGGCCAGGTTCCTCCGCTTCACCGATGGCGGCGACTTACTCGTAAGCCGACCGCATGCCGGCGACATTGTGCTAATTCATCAGAACCCAGATTCACCGGCTGTCGCTGGAGAGCAGGTCACCCTGCTGTCGGGACTGACACGTCCTTCGGGAATTGATCTGGCCGATGGTTGGTTGTACGTCGGCGAAAGTAACGCTGTGGGACGAATTCGGTTTGACGCCCAAAGCGGCACCGTTACCGGCGACTACCAACACATTATCAGCGATTTAACCGACGACGGAAACCATGCGTATAAAGCCATTCGCATCGGTCCCGACCAGAAGCTGTATCTTTCACAGGGCTCTACTTGCAACGTCTGCGTAGAACAAGACCCCAGGCGCGCCACCATGTCCCGGTTTAATCTCGACGGATCGGCAAAAGAAATTATCGCAACCGGGTTACGCAACAGCCTCGGGTTTGACTGGGCACCTTGGGATGGGGCCCTGTACGCTACTGACAATGGCCGCGATATGCTCGGAGATGACTATCCTCCATGCGAACTCAACAAGATCGAAGCCGGAAATTTCTATGGCTGGCCCTATTACAATGGCGCCAATGAACCAGATCCCGATTTCACAGACCCGCCCGCCGCATTGGCGAAGAACCCTATCGCGCCGGTCCACGAATTCCGTGCCCACAACGCGCCTCTGGGGATGAGTTTCGTAAACACACAGTCTTGGCCGGCAACTTACGACAAAGTGGCTCTGGCGGCGCTGCACGGCTCCTGGAACCGCAGCTCTGCCGATGGTTACAAGGTGGTTTCCCTGCACTGGGAAAACGGGCAGATCAAACGGCGAGATTTCCTCAGCGGGTTTGAAAAAGACGGCAATATCATCGGCAGGCCGGTAGATGTCGCACAGGGTCCCGATGGGGCCATCTACATCTCTGATGACTATGCCGGCGCCATCTATCGTGTGAGCTATGGAGAAGGACAGGCAAGCGTGGTCGCTCTCCCTGGCTCAAGTAAAACCACATTTAAGCTACAGCAGCCCGATTGGCTAACTGGTCTAAATACCGCCCAGTACATGGCTCAGGGGAAAGCGCTGTATGGTGAACACAATTGCGTAAGTTGCCACGACCCAAAAACAGCAGTTGGCAATATCGCACTACACAATGTCAATCAGCGTCTGCAATACAATGAGCTGATCGAGCGCCTGAGCATGCCAACGGCACCCATGCCCCTATTCCCACTTGATTTGGAAGATCAACGAGCGGTGGCGGTGTATTTGCTTTCGGGTGAAGAAACCCCAAAATAGAATCAATAGCTAAAAACTATCGCATAGATAGAATAATAATATTTTATCTATGCTTATGACTTCTCTATCATGCTCACACGTTAATCATTTAGTAACCAAGTGAGGCAAGACCATGAGTAGAACAGTTCCAGACGTTACCTTCAAAACCCGCGTACGCGATGAAAGCCTGAACACCGAAAACCCATTTCGCTGGGAAGATAAAACCTCTGCGGATATATTCGGCGACAAAAATATTATTGTTGTCGCCCTCCCCGGCGCATTCACTCCCACATGTTCCAGCACGCACCTGCCAGGCTTTGAAGCCAACTATGAAGCTTTCAAAGCCAAAGGCATTGATGAAATCTACTGCGTCAGCGTGAACGATGCATTCAGCATGTTCCAGTGGGCAAAACAGCTGGGTATCGAAAAAGTGAAAATGCTGCCCGATGGCAACGGAGATTTTACCCGCCTGATGGGCATGCTGGTTAAAAAGAATAACCTCGGATTCGGCGACCGCTCATGGAGATACTCCATGCACGTGGTCAACGGAGAAATAAAGGCACAGTTTGTTGAAGCAGGCATGATGGACAATTGCCCCGAAGACCCGTTCACGGTCAGCGATGCCGATACAATGTTGCAACACCTGTCCTGAGCGATACCCTGCCACCGCCTTTGCTGCGGTGGCAAACTTCTGTAGGCTGGGCCAACTATAAAAACAGGAGTATACAGATGGCGCTAAGAGTGATTGTCTGGGGCACAGGAAATGTGGGCAGGCCAGCGATAAGAGCGGTCCTGTCCCATGCGCAACTGGAACTGGCGGGTGTCATCGTCAGCAACCCCTCCAAAGTCGGAAAAGATGCTGGCGAACTCGCCGGTTTAGAAGCCATAGGGCTAGCGGCAACAGATGATTGGCAATCGGTACTGCAAACCGAAGCCGATGCCGTTATCTATACGGCCACCGCAGATATCCGTCCTGAAGAAGCCATGAACGATTTACTTGCATGTTTACAGGCCGGTCTCAACGTTGTTTCAACCTCCTTTTACAGCTATTTGCACCCCAACTCCACAGCCGAGGCGGTTCTTCAACCCATCTTGGGCGCCTGTGAACAGGGGCAGGCCTCGCTGCTGGTCTCGGGTATTGATCCGGGCTGGGCCATGGATATGCTGCCTATCACTCTCAGCGGAGCGGTCTCCGATATTCGCGAAATTCGGGCGCGGGAGATCTTCAATTACGCACTTTATGATCAGCCACATGTGGTACGTGAAGTCATTGGTTTTGGCGGCTCGATGGATGAACTGCCCATGATGCTGCATGACTTTGCCATAGAAATGGTGTGGGCGCCGATGGTCAAAATCATCGGTGAGGCGCTGGGCAAACCGGTCGATGATATCAACATCGTGGTAGAGCGGCTCCCCCTGGAACGCACCATTGAAGTAGATGGCATGGGCACCTTTGAAAAAGGCACTCAGGGCGCTTTCAGGTTCGAATTACAGGGATTACACCAGGGCCAGGCGTTGTACGTACTGGAGCACATAACCAGAATAGATGACGAGTGCGCCCCACATTGGGCATATCCACCGGAGGGGCGCGGTTGCCACCAGATAATTATCAGCGGTAACCCGGATTTGACGGTGAGCCTGCACGCCCACGACCACTTCGAACCCGGCGCTGGAGGCGGCGGCAATGCGACCGCTGCAAACTGGTTGGTTAACGCCCTGCCCGGTGTTTGCGCGGCCAAACCTGGAGTCTTGACGATTCTGGATATTCCGCCTTTCACCGGAGCAGCGCAATTAACGACAGCCAAGCCCCTGGTATCGTAGATACCTGTTAGCGCGCAGTGACGAAAAACGGGGGGTAAAGATACGGGCAACTAGCAGCCCGGGAAATACGGGTAACGCTGACGTAAATCAGTGACTTATCTCTTATATTCGACTAGTTTACAAGCTACCAGTCTGGTCATGGATTGCGGCATGATTGAAGGACCTTACAGGCTTACCCGCCTGGATAAAATGCTCGGTATGTTTACCCGCTTACGTCCGGGAGAAGGGCGTAGTGTCCTGTTTTTCTTCAGCTATGCGCTGTTGATGATGTTGTCCTATTACATCCTCAAGACCATCCGCGAACCGCTGTTACTCAGCCTTGAAGCTGCCTCAGCGAAAAGCTATGCCTATG
>JBALVT010000180.1:0-8693 GCA_036961345.1 Halioglobus sp. | reverse complement strand
GCCAAGCCGGGGTTCGAGATCGCCGCCCTTGCACTGGTAAACATCAACGATAACCTCGAGGAAGCGCTTTATCCCGTCAAGGCAATGTTGGGCTTTTATGTCGGCGGTATGGGGGCGGCCAAAAGAAATTTCCACAAGGAGTTGATGGCTCGTATGGGATTCGCAGACGAGGCGCAGGAAGTTCAGGATCTGTTTATGGCCGGTAAAAAAGACGAGGCCATTGCTGCTGTGCCGGACCAGTTTGCCGATGAAATTTCCCTGTCGGGGCCAAAGGACAGGATCAGGGAAAAGATCAAGGACTGGCAAGATTCGCCAGTCACTTCGCTGCTTATCAACGGTGATACAAAATTGTTGCGCGAAATGGCGGAGATGGTACTTTAATCAGATTCTAAATTATTGCATAAAAGTTATTTTTATCAATTAGATAAGACTACTTATTAATGTAAAAACTATGATTGATTTTGTACTCTTACCTCTATTTCAGGCTATGCTTTAATCATCAGGGCAGTCAGTGGAGGCAAATGATGAGTAAACCTACAGCATTAGATGGCATATCTTCCCGTTTCGAGGGTATGCAATTTGTCGTTGAAACCAGAGAAAATGCCAAAGTTTACGAAATTGAATATCTGGTGGCAGTACTGCTGGTAACCATCGCTCGCAGTGATGGAGAGATTTCACCGGCCGAGACAGATGAAATGTTGCAGCTGGTGGGCAATTATTTTCACATGCGCAGCGCTGCCTCACTGGACCTGCTTGCCCACGCTGTCACAGATCTGAGCGAAAATCAGGACCTGACCGAGTTGCTGCAAGGTTGGAGTATTGCGCTAAAGCCGGCCGATAAAGAGGACATCGCAGTTATGATGCTCAAGGTTGTTGCCGCCGATGGAGATCGTAATTCACAGGAAATGGATATGTTCCACAAGGCGGCAGATATTATCGATATATCCAATGAGTCTCTGCACAAAGCGTTTAATCGTTTTTTCGATGACGGAGACGCCTGAAGAGTTTTAGGCTGGTATACTCCTTTAACAACGTTAACGGGGCAGCCAAGTCATGAAATTCAGTCGAGCCAGCGATCGTCAGGCTGTCGATAATTCGACCTTGTGGGAAGTGCATGACATGGCCTGCGCGCGCCAGGCCAATGGCGAAGATGTCATTGTGTTTTCCATTGGTGATCCGGATTTACCCACTCTCGATTTCATCGTTGATCACGCCATTGATAGCTTGAAAGCTGGCCGCACCCACTACTCCCCCGGTGCTGGAGAGATCGAACTGCGCCAGGCTATCGCCGACATTGAAACGGGTGCCAGTGGCAAGATTACCAACATTGATCAGATAGTTGTTCACCCTGGCGGTACCAATGCCATTTTTACCACCCTGTCGTGTTTGCTCAACGAGGGAGACGAAATCATTATTCCAGCGCCTATGTATGTAGGGTATCAGGGCTTGCTGGGAGCCATCGGAGCAAAGGTAGTCCATGTACCGCTGAATACACAGGGCAACTTCGCGTTGGATACGCAGGCGGTAATAGAGGCATTTACGGCAAATACCCGTGTACTATTTCTCAACACCCCGGGCAATCCCGGTGGCAACATGATACCCGAGGGACAGCTGCGTGAACTGGCGGCGTTATGTCTGGAACGGCAAGTATGGATTGTCTGCGATGAAGTCTACTCGATGATTACCTTTGCCCAGCGCCACACTTCATTATTAAACGCCGCGGTTACCCTGGAAAATGTCATTGTGATCGATGCGCTGTCCAAATCCCATGCGATGACCGGATGGCGGATGGGCTGGAGCGTTTCCAGTGCCGACACCGCCAGGCGTTTACTGGATTTCGGCTCGGGTTCTGTTTTCGGTTGTTGCCAGTTTGTCCAGGATGCTGCAGCCTTTGCGCTCAACAACGATGAGGAATATACCCGTGCCATCGCCGATGAATATCGTGTGCGTAGAAACTACGCAATTGAGCGCATTGAGGCAATCCCGGGGCTCAGTGCCAGCAGCCCCGAGGCTGGTATGTTTATTATGATGAACGTTCAGCAGCTTGAACCTGACGGGCTGGTGTTTGCGGCCGGTCTGTTGGAAGAGTGCGGTGTGTCGGTGTTACCAGGCGCGGCTTTTGGCGAGATAACCCGCCATTTTGTCAGGCTCTCACTCACCCACCCCGTGCATGTGATGAGCAAGGCTTTTGATCGCATAGAACGCTACGTCGCATCCCTCAGTTAGGAACATCCCCATGGCAACTTGCGGTGAAGTACTAGTCAGAATACTCGAGTCCTACGGTGTCGATACGGTATTTGGAATACCCGGTGTGCACACCGTTGAGCTATATCGCGGGTTGCCGGCTACCGGGATTCGGCATATAACCCCCCGCCATGAGCAAGGGGCCGGATTCATGGCAGATGGTTACGCACGAGTTACCGGCCAACCGGGAGTGTGTCTAATTATTACCGGCCCAGGCATGACCAATATAGCAACCGCCATGGGACAAGCGTTAGCGGACTCAATACCGATGTTGGTAATCTCTTCGGTAAACCGCAGCCATCAGTTGGGACTCAAAGAGGGACGATTGCACGAGATGCCCAATCAACGCAATACCATTGCCGGTGTAGCCGTGTTCAGCCATACCCTGCTTCGCGCCGATGAATTATCCCAGGTGCTGGCCCGAGCATTTGGCGTGTTCGCCAGTGAACGTCCCGGCCCAGTGCATATCGAAATTCCCATCGATATCATAACTTCATCGGCTGATCACCTTGATCAATCGCCCTACTCTCTACCTGCTAAACCCGGGCCTGATCCGACCGCTGTTCGCAGGGCTGCGGATTTTTTATCCCAGGCTCAACGCCCTCTTATCGCTATTGGCGGTGGCACCCTCGCGGCTTCGCAAGAGCTTGTAGAGCTGGCGGAGAGATTGGATGCCCCGGTGGTCAATACGGTCAATGCCAAAGGCGTAATTCCAGCCAGTCACGCATTGGCCGTGGGTGGTTCTGGCTCCTGCGCCCAGATCAGGGAAGAATTTCAACAGGCGGATGTTGTGCTTGCACTGGGCACCGAATTTGCTGAAACCGATTATGATTTTTTCTTTACCGGCCCGGTCATTGTTGGTGGGACACTGATACGCGTGGATATTGATCCTCGCCAACTGACCCGCAATATAAAGTCTGATGTCGCAATTCACAGTGATGCAAAACTTGCTGCGCGGGCCATTATAGAAGCTCTGCCGGACTCCGGCGCAATTGTCGGGACAGGTGTTGCCCGCGCCGCGAAGCTGCGCAGGGAAATCACAGGGCAACGAGATCGTAAATACGAAGCCTTCTTTGAGACCATTGCCGCCGCGTTACCCGATGTCATTATTGTGGGCGATTCAACACAGCCAACTTATTACGCCTGGCTGCAGTATGAAACCCAGAGCGCCCGTCGT
The DNA here is from genome assembly GCA_036961345.1 of Halioglobus sp. GTDB lineage: Bacteria > Pseudomonadota > Gammaproteobacteria > Pseudomonadales > Halieaceae > JBALVT01. Next base: position 5,272 of record JBALVT010000180.1, on the reverse strand, counting down.
TATTTTCACTCTGCCAGTGGCTTTGGCACGCTGGGATACGCCATTCCGGCGGCCATTGGCGCGAAACTGGGACAACCGAAATCTCCGGTTATAGGACTAATAGGCGACGGGGCCTCACAATTCACCATTGGCGAACTTGCGAGTGCAGTAGAAGCCGATGTTAACGTTATCTTTTTACTTTGGAATAACAGCGGCTACGCAGAGATAAAACGTTTTATGGTTGAGGGCGATATCCCTCAAATTGGTGTAGATATTTTCACGCCTGACTTCCAGGGTATCGCCGCAGCGTTTGGCTGCGAAGTCGCCAAAGCCGATAACTTATCTGCTTTGGCAGCCCAATTGAAGGCCGCACAGAAGCGCAGTGGGCCTACCTTGATAGAGGTTCGTCAGGAAGATTTTGCGGATGGCCCGCCCTTTGCGTAAATGCCTTAGCGGGCCAGATGCATGTCGAAAAACCGGGCGGTGACGTCAAACACTTGCCGCGATTCCGGTAATCCAGTATCCGAGAAAAAGTAGTGGCTTAGCCCCTCATAGACGTGCAGCTCCGATTGCCGCCCGGCGCCTATCAACTGCTGATGGGTCGCAATAGCAGAGCTCAGAGCAAGATCCCTTGTACTGGTTATTATTAGCGAAGGGGGGAACTGCTCAAGCACCTCCGGGTGCCCCAAAGGCGCCACCAAAGGATCTTTCCAACTGGCACCCGAAAAATATTCTATTGGGGAGTCACCGCCCAGCCCGGTACCAAGTACGTCACTTATCAGCGCTGCATCTCCGACCAGGAACTCACCGGCGCCGGAACAAAAAATACCGATGGCCCCAGGCTGGGGCAAGTTATTGTGCGCGAACCATGCGACTGACTGTGCTGTTAACAGCCCGCCGGCGGAACAACCAAAAATGCCGATCTGTTGCGGCTGGTATTGCTCGAGGAGTTTTGAGTATACCGCCGCCACATCTTCGCTGGCGGCAGGAAACGTATGTTCAGGCCCCTGCCGATAGTCGATACTGATAACACGCATACCCGCTACGCTGGCTACTGGAATTGATTCCAGCCGCCCTTCTGTCCTGGCGCCCATTGAAAAACCGCCGCCATGTAGGTTGATGAGAACCCTGGCCTCATTGGCCGGGGCTATCCCTTCGGCAGGTTCAAATACCTCGACATAAACACCACCTATATCCCGTACCTGTTCTATGACCGGATAGAGCTTACGAGCCTCGACAATTTTTGGTCCATAAAAATATTGGTCGAGAATATCTCGCTGTGTTTTGACGTCGCCAGTGGTAAATGCCAGAAGGTGAGGCTGCAGGCCTTCCATCATACGTTCAACCGCCAGCGTAGACGCCTTACTCGCCAGCGGGGATGGTGGTGTGTCGCGTAAATAGGGTTGACCAAGAAATATACCGGCAACGATAACGGCACCGGCCAGAAAGGAGATGACAACTTTGATCATCCAGGAAAACCTCTGATTAAAAAACGATGAAGCAACTTTTACAGTGTCAAGCGGCGACCCACTTATACAAGAGAGCTTTGATGTTCATCGATTAAGTTGGTCAGAGCTGCTCTGGCGCGCTTCATCGCTGTGTCAAAATCTTCATCACCAATAGCCTCTATTACCTCGTAATAACACTTCACCTTAGGCTCTGTTCCGGATGGCCGCACAATTATACGGGAATCATTGGCCAGACGATAAATCAGCACATCGCTGGTCGGTAAATCAATTTTATCAACAGTGCCATCGGCAAATTGTCGGGTACTACTGGCCAGATCATCGATAGACTTTATGGAACTGCCGGCTATTTGCACGGGAGGTTTAGCCCGCAGCGCATCGCCAATGGGCGCAGCACCGGGAATTAACGCAAGGCTGCGTTGGCCAGTGAGGTAAATACCGTGACGGCGATAGAGCGTTTCCAATTGGTCCAATACGGTTTTTCCCTCCCGGGCCAGTGCCGCGGTCATCTGTGCAAAAGCAAGAAGTGCGGAAAGGCCGTCTTTGTCACGCACCTGTCTTCCCGGGGCGTAGCCCAACGCCTCTTCATAGGCAAACAGAAACTGGTGGTTACCGTTTTCATCTTCGTTTCCAATAGCCACATTTGCCAACCACTTAAACCCTGTGAGCGTTTCGTAATAATATGCGCCAGCTGATTTGGCTATGGCTTGTAACATGCCTGACGAAACGATGGTTGTGCAAACAATGGGGACAAAGTCGTGATCTTTCTCCAGCAAATAACTGCCCAACAAAACGCCAAGCATATCGCCGGTGAGCATTTGATAATCACCCGATCCGGTTCTTACAGCGACCGCGAGTCGATCTGCGTCCGGGTCATTGGCACAGGCAAGGGTCGCATTTTGACTTTGCGCTAGTTCGATAACGGCATCCATGGCACCCGGTTCTTCCGGATTGGGGAAATTAACCGTGGGGAAATTGCCGTCGGGCTCACGCTGCGACGCAACGCTGTAAACTTTATCGAAGCCGGCTTCTTTAAGTAGAGCTTCTGCAATGGGCGCACCCACACCATGCATCGCTGTATAAGCAATGCTGATATCTTGAGAGGACTTCCCGCAGAAAAAGAGCGGACTGGTCTGGATGGTGGTCATATAGCTACGGTAAAAATCCTGCCCAAGCACAATGATTTTGCCGGATTCCTTGCCCTCGTCAAAATTTATCCAGGGAACTTCCTGCTCAGCAGCTATGGCGATTGACGCCGCGATACCGGCATCGTGGGGGGGTATTATTTGTGCACCATTTTCCCAATATACCTTGAAACCATTGTACTGTGGCGGATTGTGACTGGCGGTGACGACAATGCCCGCAGCACAACCCATGGCTAGAACGCCATAGGCTGCGACCGGGGTAGCCGTAACGGATGGCGTGAGGTAAACCGTAAGACCCAAACTTGCCAATACGCAAGCTGCGTCATGTGCAAAGTCTTTGGAATCGAGCCGGCCATCATAAGCGACAACTACGCCCCGCCCTGCAGCGTTAGGAATCTTTTCAAGCAGATAATTACCGAGTCCGGCGGAGGTTTCACGTATTACCAGGCGGTTCATCATTCCCGGTCCAGCGCCGACGACCCCGCGCAAGCCTGCCGTCCCAAATTCAAGGCGCCCGGAAAAACGTGCGGCCAGTTCTGCCTCGTTGTCGCTTCCGCGCAGCGATTCAAGTTCGGCGCGGGTTACCGGGTCCGGATCTCTTGCCAGCCAGCGTTGTACCTGTTCATTCGTAGCCAAATGGAAACTCCTACGCCTTGGTAACGGCGGTTAAGGCCATTGTGATCATTTCGTCAAGGGACAGTTGACGCTCTTCTGAAGACAGCGCAGCGCCAGTGCGTATGTGGTCGGTTACTGTACAGATCGCCAGCGCTTTGGCGCCATATTCAATCGCGGTACTGTATACACCAGCCGCTTCCATTTCTACACCCAAAATTTCGTACTGTTCCATGGTGTCGAACATTGCTACATCCGGGGTATAAAACAAGTCCGCAGAAAAAATATTGCCCACTTTAACCGGTAGTCCCATGGAACGTGCCGCTGCCACGGCTTTTTCGATTAATCCGTAGTCGGCGATGGCGGCGTAATCGTAACCGCCAAAGCGAATGCGATTCACGTTGGAGTCTGTAGAGGCACCCATGCCGATAACAATATCTCTCAACTGCACATTTTTGCTAACAGCCCCGCAGCTACCAATGCGAATGAGCTCTTTGACGCCATATTCTGTTATGAGCTCTTTGGCGTAAATTGACGCTGAGGGAATGCCCATTCCACTGCCCATTACGGAAATACGCTTGCCCTTATATTCCCCGGTGTAACCAAGAATGTTGCGTACATCGGTAACCTGCTCTGCAGCGTCGAAAAACTTCTCGGCGATGTATTTTGCCCGCAATGGATCACCGGGGAATAAAACTGTCTCGGCGAATGCGCCATCGTCTGCGTTAATATGAATAGAGCCCATTTTTTTATTCTCCTTACATAACCAATGAATGCTTGCTGGTATTTAGCGTGAGTTATATTTCGCCTCGAACAGGTCGAATTGCTCCTCGAGTTGCCATTGCTTCCGCGCTTTCTCGCTGCCGGCCAGAAAAGCTCGACAGCTATCGGCCAGATTACGTGGTGGTCTGCTCCGGTCACAGACTTTAACCATTGTGCCGCTGCGAATCTCCACAAAAAGGCTGGACCCGGGCAAAAAACTATATGCCAGGGAATTACGCGACAGTTCCTTTAAGTAAGCGTAGCCTAAATCATAGCTTTGGCTGGCACGAATGTATTCGTGTGTCAGATCAATTCTTGAAACGCCCTCGTCGTCTGTTGACAACGCCATGGGTACGCCGAAGGAGCGGTAGAGTTCAAAGGGATGTTCATCGCCCTCGACCTCGAGAATAACGGCATTGCTGGTTAGATTAATCTCAACCAGAATTTTTTGTGCCGCCATAAATTCCAACAATTCTCTGGCATCGTCTTCATAGGCTATGTCTACACCATGCCCAATGCGTTTCGCGCCCGCTAAGTGAACTGCTTCGTGTATGTGTTTGCGCAGCTCCTCCGGAGCCACCAGTGGCATGGCCAACTCGCCTGCGTGCAAGCTCACTGCATTTTCCACACTGGGGAAATACGCTGCGACATCACGGATGATTTCCATTTGTCTGGTGTAATCCCGCAATGTCATTGGGGCGTCTTCAGGCGCGACAAAATTTAACCCGACATACCGCGGGTCCCGCTCGATTAGCCTAAAGGCGAGTATTGTCTGCGCCAGCACTTGCTCAAGGGGAAAGGCACGAATGACTTGTGCCAAATAGCGAACCGTTACTGCACAACCTTGAGCGTCAGGGTTCGCGTGACACTGCAGCGCCTCGCGCCACTGATTTTCGGCTACATCGGTGGCATTTATGGTATCGGCTACCAGTTTTTCCATTGCCGGCAGCGCCAGGAGACTTTTGATTCCACTTTGAGTATCGAGCAAAACCGATTGTGGGGCGAGAGATCGTGCCTGATGCATGCCAAAGGATTGCATGATTTCCAGGTACAAGACGTTTTGCCGGGCAGCACGAGCCGTCACCTCAGCGAGCATAAAACCTTCCCGGCCTTCGCTAGCGGCCAAATAGCGGCCAAATGTCGAAAAAAACTGGTCGTGACCGGACAGTGACCGGTTCCGGTAGTTACGCACCGAGAACGCATCAATAATGGCATTGACCACATCCGGGTTGTACTGCACCTCGGCAACAGGCACCGTACCGTTCGCCTTGCCACATGGCTGCTGGACAATCACATAGCTACTCAAGT
>JBALVT010000017.1:0-37984 GCA_036961345.1 Halioglobus sp. | reverse complement strand
GTCTTGCGGAAAATTTTCTTGCACGTGATTGCGCCGTGGTAATCAGTGGTCGGCAACAGTCATCTGTGGATGCGCTTGTTGCAAGCCTTGGCGAACGCTTCGGCGTAGACCGTGTGGCGGGTGTTGCCTGCGAAATCACTGATCCGGACCAGTTGCAGAACTTGTGGGATGCGGCAAGCTCGCAATTTGGCAAGGTGGATGTATGGATTAACAATGCCGGTATCAGTGTGCCGAGGCTACCGCTGCACGAGGCTGCTGCGGCGGATCTCATGCAAATAGTCGACGTTAATCTCGGTGGTCTTCTTCTGGCCAACGCGGTGGCGTTGCGCGGTATGTTGGCTCAGGGTGAGGGCCAGATCTGGAACATGGAGGGTTTTGGCAGCGGTGGACAGGTACAGCCGGGTATGTGTGCCTATGGAGCGACCAAGCGCGCGGTCAACTACATCAATAAGGCGCTGCAGAAAGAGGTTCGCGATTCGGGTGTGCAAGTGTGTACTTTGAGTCCCGGCATCGTGGTCACCGACCTGCTGGTGGGTGATTACGACACCTCATCTCCTGAGTGGGAAAAGAGCAAAAAGATCTTTAATATTCTCGGTGACAAGGTGGAAACAGTCACGCCATTTCTAGTTGATGGTATTCTCAAGGCTCGCAAGAGTGGCGCCAAAGTTGCGTGGCTTACCACTGGAAAGGCGTTTCGACGTTTTATGGGCGCCGGTTTCAACAAACGGGATCTTTTTGCCGATCATTGACCCGGATTAAGGGTGCGCAGCTTACTGTGCAGACTCTTTTGCGCGCAGCAATAACGCCCAGACCATGACCAGCGCGGAGATCATGCCGAAGAATACGAAGGGGCCGGTTTTCAGCCAGTGGTCAAACAAGTAACCGCCGGCCACACTGGCGATTAGAATACCCACCGCACCAGTCAGTGTAAATACACCTATAACCGAACCACGCAAACGGTCCGGCGCCTGTTCGGCGATCAAAACACCGCTGGTAATGATACAGCCCACCTCGGCCATGCCGATTAGAATCAGGCAGCCAATGGTTGCCAGGGAAAATGGATCGTCCAGAAAGAAGGTGCCACCATAACCTACAGCACCAATAAACAAGGTGATCGCCAGTGCGCTTACTCTGTTCATACGGTCTGACATAATGCCGAATATTGGTGCGCTTAACAGCGATGCCATGTATGAAATAGCTAATATCCCCCCGCCCTTGGCGAGGGCTTCTGCTGAGGTCATGCCCAGTACTGTGGTGCCGTGAATCGATGCCCAAAGGGTGAAAAATGTACCGACCACCGCCAGGTTGCCACGCGCGACAAATGATGAGGCATAGGCCAGTGCAATAACAGGACGCTTTGCCTCGGTAATGCCTTCTTTGAGTTGTTGCAGCATCGGTGATCTGGGGCCGTGTTCTTTATTGGTGCCACCGCGCAAGCCAAAAAACATCGCCACGGCGATCAGCGATGTAACAAATGCAATGGTGCTGTAAGTTGCCCAGGCTGCGTCGTTTGAATCCATGCCGCTGTCTTTAAACATCGCGGGCAGTTTTAAAAGGAACAGGGCCGCCGTCATTGCACCCAGGCCGTTCATGATACCGAGAAAACCGGTGGCTTTGCCGCGGCTGGGATTGCTGACATAGTCGGCCATCAGGGTAATAAGCATGGTGCTTACCGCGGCAATACCGGCGGAATAGATCACCCGCGCCAGCAGCAGCCCATTAATGTCGCGCGCCAGACCATACATGAAAATTCCCGCGGCAATGAGCGCAAAGCCCATGGCGTTTACGAATTTGCGGCCCACGCGATCTGACAGAGAGCCCCAAAGCCCCACTGTAAGAATGATTACAATCTCACCCCAGAAATTCAGATTACCGCTCACGACACCCTGGCGTGAGGTCTCCAGGTGCAATACTTCGTTTAAGACAAAGGGTTGGGTTTGCGGCACAAATGTCGCCAGCATGATGGCGCCATAGCAGGACAGATAAAAGGTGAGCATGTTGTTTTTGCTAATATCGCTGTTTAGCGACAACCCCAAAAAGCGAATACCGCCACGTGTCGAATCTGTCATGATTTTTCCATTTAATTATTTTAGGGGATTACGCACGGGAGCTATCGGTAGATCACTTTGGTGTCAGCCTATGAGATGAATGCCCAGTGCTGCGTTCAGAAATAGACCGGCCCAGATGCACCATACCCAGGGGCGACAGCGACCGATCGCGGTAGCCATGGTTTCATCCGTTTCTCGGCTGGCCCCCTGTCCCATCATCACCGCGAAGGCCGGTACAAAGGGCTTGAGGTTGATGCGTATAGCGATGCCGCAACAGACCATGGCGGCGAAGATGATTAGCTTCCATGCTGCCCAGGCCGCCGTAGATACGTTGCCCAGCTGGTAGGTGGCCCATGCCAGGAGGGCAATTGCCACAGCGATGCGGAAATACAGGTCAAGTTGTGACAATCTCACCGTGAATGGTTTGCCTTCATTGAAAAACAGGGTCAAAACCACGCTAAACCAGTACAGTGATGCAAACCATGCAATGCCTAGTTGCCCCGCGGAAAGTGGCAGTGAACCCCCGAGATAGGCCATGTGTAGGCCCAGAGGTAGAATCAGCGGCATGGCGAGCTTCGGCCCCATGTCGCAGGCCAACATGATCTTGAGTGCCACGTGACGAGATTCAGGTGAGAGTGCGGGATTGATCACCTGCCGACTCGCGATAAATGTGCCCAGATCCCCTCCCAGCCAGTAGACGAAGGCGATAATATGGAGAAAATTGAGTAGCAGGTATTCGTTCACAGGGCACCAATGTTCAGGGTGCGCATTGCTCAACGCCCCGAATGTTCTTTTTAAGTTGGGGGATTATAACAACCATCGACCGGGCGCTTTTGATTTTTGTCATCTGGTCTCAAGGCTTGGCATCGTAAGCTCCATCTTTGGAGCACGCCAGAGAGTGAAATTAGTCTTATGAGTGTACAGAAAAGTGTTCGTGTCGCGGTCACCCAGTTTCATGTTGGAGCGGATATCGATGCCAACCTGGCTTCGTGCCTGCACTGGCTGGATGAGGCTGCCAAGTGTGGTCCGGATGTGGTGGTGCTTCCTGAATTTTGTAATCACCTGTCCTGGTATGACAACAAACAACATTGTTTTGATGTCTCTGTGACTCTCGATGGCGGGTTTCTGGGTGCGATTGCCCGGTGGGCGGGAGACAGGGGTATACATGTTGTTGCCAACTGCACGGTGCAGCGAGCCAATGGCAGCGCCACCGGATCCAGCCTGCTCTATTCACCCCGGGGCGAGCTGATTGCCGACAATACCAAGCAAATTTATATCGGCCATGAAAACGACTTTCTGGCAAAAGCCACGGAGGAAGGGTCTGTCACTGAAACCGCTTTGGGGCGAGTCGGCCTTTATGCCTGTATGGATGGTGTTATTAATGAAACGCCGCGGTGTCTGGCGCTGAACGGCGCGCAATTAATGCTCAATAGTTTGAATTCTTTTGCGACAGATGAAGCCTCCATGCATATTCCTGTGCGTGCGGCGGAAAACAAAGTGTTTGTGGCCGCGGCAAATAAAGTCGGTCCTTTAGTGCCCGAGGAAATGATGGAAGGTATCAGCGCTGCGACCGGCATTCCACTGGCATTTCTTTGCGGCGCAGGTGAAAGCCAGATTGTAGCGCCCGATGGCACTGTGCTGGCCAAGGCTTCCCGCGATCGTGCGCAATACGTTTATGCGGATATCGAGCCTGCTCGTGCCGATGACAAGCGACGGCCCGATGGTACGGACCTTTTTTCCAGTCGGCGGCCCTATCTCTACCGGGCCATAGCGCAAGACCCGGCCATGCAGCCTCTGCCGGAGATGCGCGGGGCTGCACAGACTTCTGCGGCGGTTATTGAATTGTCTGCTCCTTTTGAGCTAGGCCAGGCCTGCGCGCGCATTGTAGAAGCACGTGCTGCCGGAGCTCAACTTATCTGTCTGCCGCCAATGGCTGGAGATCTCCAGGACTTGTACCAGGCGGTTATCTGGGGTGAGCGGGTAGTGGCTGAATTGGCAGATGCCTGTGGTGATTCCTGTGTCGCAACGGCGATTGTTCGCCCCATCGATTCTGGTTATCAATACAGCGCAGTATTGATTGGCTCTCAAGGGTTGCTCTTGGCGCAGCCCCAGGTGCATGCATCGTCCCGTCATGCCTTCAGTTCCAAGGCGGATGATTTTGTCACGATTGACCTGCCGGCCGGTAGAGTTGCCTTGTTGACCTCGGATGACAGTCTCTTTCCAGAGACTTTTCGCCTGCTTGCAATGGCAGGAGTTGAAATTGTAATGTTGCCCTTGTCACCACTGGAAGACTGGGAATTACGCACGGGGCTCTTGGAGCGCTCTGCGGAAAATCGCGTTAATTTACTGGTGGCGCCCGACACTCCCGAATTCGGTGAAGGCTTCATTACCAGTTTACAGACAGACTTTACGGTGATGACGCAATGGCACAGTCGCGAATTCGATGGCCTGCTAAGTCAGCCCGAATGGCACCGCAATAGTCTGCATGAGCCGGTCTGTATCGCGACTATACGTCCGGCGAATGCCAGCAATAAAATTGTATCTATGAATACTGACCTGTTGGCCGATCGACCCTGGCAGTTGTGTCAGGCAATCGTTCGTTAGACCAGCGAGTAAAGCTGGCGCGGGTCGCACCTGATTTTGAGAATTATCAAGGAGGGTAGCTGCAGTCGGCGTCAAACTAGTTAAAACGCTAACAAGGAGACCACAATGACCGCGATAGAGGACTCACTGCCCGCCAAACTGTTTTCCAGTACCCTGGACCGGCTGGTTGATACACTTGGCCTTAAAGAACAAACAGGTAAAGGTGGCGGTGCTTTTTTACCGCTGATTAGCCAGCTGCCCATGGTTGATGGGGAGGTTGGTAATGTACGGGTTTTCGCCGGAGGGCCGCTTTTTCGTGTGGTGACCTGCTCCCTCACAGTCGCGCCCATACAGTTGGACTCCCATATGCTATTCGCCTTTACTCCGGGAGACAGTGCGGTGCCGCATTTTACTCTGGATTCTGTTAAGGCCGGCGAACATTTTGCTTTTCATCTGGATCTTATTCCCCGGCTCGACCTGGGGGCCAACCTGAAGTACATGAACGAAGTTTTTGATCCGTTAACACAGGCCCATGCCGCTGGCAGTGCCATTGAAGGATTGACCAGGGCACACCTCTCTCCAAGGCAACACGCCATTATGTCACCGTGGATGCTGGCAAATCGCGCCTCGGAAGAAGCGTTCAGTGCTATCGAAGAGTCGGTGCGCGCCTATCAGGATCACTGGTTTTCCCTGCTGCAAACGGGTGTGTCCGACGCCGCAATTGAAGGTACCAGTGTCGCCGAGTTGCAAAGCCGCAACCTGAGCAATAAAAAAATGATTTTCGATCCGGATATTGACCCGGTGTGGGAGCGAATTACCGCCATGATAGGTGAGCAAGCGGTTGCGACACAGCGTGCCCTGCTTATCGGGGAAGACGAATAATGACGGCTCCGGCATTAGGCCAGGGGTTACAGGAGGGTGAAGTGATGAGCAAACTTACCGGGCAGGCTTTAATCGAGGACATGAGTGCGGCGGAAATAGCGCGCGCGGAAAAAATCGAAAGTGTGCTACCAGCGCTCCGTGCGGTAGCAGCCGATGTCGATGCAAGGGGTGAGTTCCACGTGCCTCATGTAAAAACCCTTAGCGATGCGGGCTTGCTCGGACTGGTAGTGCCCGAGGCGTATGGTGGCATGGGGGGAGGCTTGCGGGACTTGTGTGCGGCCACTTTTGCTCTGGCTACCGCATGCCCTTCTACGGCGCTGACTTTCTTTTTCCACTGCAGTTCAGCTTCTCGGGGATTGTTGGCATTGGAGGCCCTGGACGCGGGTTTGTTTACCGAAGAGGAAGCACCCGTCGTCAAGGCGTTTGCCGATCAGTTGCTCAATACCATGGGCAAGGATGGCAAGTGGCTGGCCAATTTTGCCAGTGAGTCCGTGAAGTCCGAACACGCGGCTATCACAATCAGCACCACCGCAAGCGTCGTGGACGGTGGTTATATTCTCAATGGTGTGAAGTCATTCGGGTGTGCGACCGGTGTTGCCGACCGCTATCTCGTGACAGCGTCTCTTGAGGGCCACGATACCGCCGCGGGGTTGTGCACCTTTTTTGTCGATCGAGATGCCCAGGGTGTAAGTGAGCGCGAACACTGGGACGCTATTGGTATGCGCGGTACCGCTACTCACGGTATTATTTTGAAGGATGTATTTGTCGCCGAGACTGCGGCACTGGCCATTCCTGGTGCATTTACGCGTTGCATGCAGATGAGCCGAGGAAGTTTTGTGGGCAATCAAGTCGCGAGCATCGCCTGTTATCTGGGCGCTGCTCACAGTCTCTATCACTACACGATCGGCCAGTTGCGCGACAAAAAATTTGCAGACAGTGACAAATCAGTTGGGACCGCGCCCTTTCAGCAGGAACTGATTGGAAAAATGATGGTAGAGCTGGAGACGGCCTCTATCTGGCTTCGTCGCCAGATAGAGCTGGAGAGTAGTGAAACGCCCATTATGTCCAAGGATGATGTTGTCAAGCGGTGGCGCTTGTGCAAAGGCGTTGTTGCCGAGGCTGCTTTTAATCTTGGTGCATACTGTGTCAAGGCTAATGGGACCGGTGGTGGCACGGGCAATCACGGCGTTCCCGCCCGAGCTCTGCGCGACCTGTGCATGGGTTTGGTGCAGGCGTTTCCAGCAGAACGGGGTCGCCTGATGGCCGCACAAATGGAAATCGAAGGTAGCGAGCAGCTACAGTTTGGTACCCGCTAGAATTTATCAGCGAGTAGCCATCGGGGAATAAAGATGGGTTTGCAAGAACAGGGTTTACTCATTAATGGTGAGCAGCAGGCATCGCGTTCGGGCGAGTCCTTTGAAGTACTGGCGCCCGCCAGTGGTCAGATTATCGCCCGAGTGGCGCGCGGTGGTCTCGAAGATATCGAGCTTGCTGTTGCAGCGGCCCGAAAAGGTTTTGCGGTGTGGTCGGCACTGGCCCCGAAAGAGCGAGAGGCCATCCTCCTGGCAGCTGCAGATCTTGTCGAGCGTGAGGGTGAACAACGTTTTCTCGACAATCTGATTGATGAAAGCGGCAGCGCCATCACAAAATCCCGGTTTGAGATTGCCTACACCGTCGATTTGCTGCGCACCGCAGCGGGTGAGTCTCGCAGGTTATACGGTGATACTTTCCCAAATGATAATCCCGGCCGGTTGTCCATGGTGTTTCGTGAGCCGCTGGGCGTTGTTGCGGTAATTTCCCCTTACAATGCACCTCTTTCACTGCTGACAAAAATGGCCGCTTTCCCATTGGCTGCAGGCAATAGTGTTGTCGTAAAACCCTCTGAGGAGACCCCCTTAACGGCACTTGCTTTTGGCCAGCTGCTGCTGGACGCCGGCATGCCCGCCCAGGCGGTTAGCGTGGTGACGGGGTATGGGCCGGAGTGCGGTTCTGCGCTCACATCGCATCCGAATATAGATTGCGTTGCGCTTACAGGTTCAACCGGCACCGGCGTTGTTGTGGGTGGCGAATGTATGGCGCACATGCGCCGCTGCCAGCTCGAGCTAGGTGGTAAAAGTGCGCTGCTGGTGCTGCGTGACGCCGACCCAATAAAGGCTGCCGGGATAGCGGCCCAGGGCATCTTCACCCACGGTGGTCAGATCTGCATGGCAAATTCGCGAATAGTGGTAGAGCGAGCCATTTACCCGGAGTTTGTAGCTGCCCTGAAAGACAGTGCTGAGGATATTGTTTTGGGCGACCTGCGCAATCCACTGACGCAGTACGGGCCTTTGATAAATCGTGCAGCGGTCGAAAAGGTCATGCAGCATGTCGATGGTGCACTGGCCGGGGGTGCTGAATTGCTGACCGGGGGACAGGTGATTGATGGTCTGACCATAAGCCCCACTATTTTGCTGAATCCGGATCGCACAGGGCCGCTTTGGTGCGAGGAGAGTTTTGGTCCGGTAGCATCCGTCGTGGTGGTCGACGACCTGGATGAGGCGATTGAGGTGGCCAACGACAGTATCTATGGTTTGTCTGCTGCCGTTCTCACACAAAATGTGCAGTGGGGTTTTAAGGCGGCCAGAGCCATACAGGCGGGCAGCGTGCACATTGGAATGCACGCGTTCCAGAGTAATGCGCTGGCGCCTATCGGCGGCTACAAAATGTCAGGTATTGGTCGCAGTGGTGGCAAGTACAGTACGGAGGAGTTCACCGAGCTAAAGTGGATTAGTGTTTCACTGGAGGATGCGTAGGCATGCTGCCTAACGCGATTATTCATCGCCGATACGTTACCGTGGATGCGCGGAGCATGCACTATCGTGAGGCCGGCGATCCGAGCTTGCCTGCCGTTTTGTTGTTGCACCAGAGTCCGAGTTCGTCAGCTATGTATGAGCCGTTAATGAGTGCCATGGCGGAGAGCTTTCATATTTTTGCGCCTGATACACCAGGTTTCGGTGGCAGTGATGTACTCGAGGCGGATCCTGGTGAAATCCGTATTGCCGATTACGCCCATGCCATGCAGGGTTTTTTGAAAGAGTTGAAAATTGAAACCTGTTACGTGTTCGGCCATCACACTGGCGCGGGTATTGCGGTGCAGCTTGAGCATGATTTCCCAGGTACCGCGATTGCCATGGCACTTTCGGGCCCGCCTCTGTTAAGCGATAGCCAAAAAGTCTCCTTACCCGATTTGGCCAGCCCCATCGAAATTGTGGAGGATGGCTCTCATTTGCTGGAAATGTGGCAGCGTATTGCCGCCAAAGACCCCGATGCTTCCCCAGGGTTGCTACAGCGCGAAGTACAGTCGGCTTTTGACTGCGGTGATAGCTATCTAGCCTCTTATCGGGCTATTGCAAAGCAGCCATTCGCAGAGCAGCTTCCCTTTATAAATTGCCCGGTTTTAGTCTATGCCGGAGACAAGGATCCGCTATATTTGTCTGTAGAGCCCACGGTTGCGCTGCTGTCTTGCGGTGAGCGCGCCAGTCTAAGTGGGGGTGAGCGAACCTACGTCTGTGAGCGGCAGGTCGACTTGATCACAGCTTTGCTGAAGGCATTTTTTGGCCGCGAGTTTGGCGGTCCATCGAGAGAGAAAAACAATGAATCTTGAACGCAAGAGTTTGGGAGTGGGGGCGCGGCCTGCCCTTCTAGTGGTAGATATGATCAAGGGGTTTACCGACGCCGCCTGTCCACTGGGCAGTGACTGTCCAGATGTGGTAGCTGCAAACGCGCAGTTGCTGGATGAGTTTCGCCGGCGCAAATTGCCAGTATTTTTCACGACTGTTGTTTATCACACTGCAGATCAGGCAAGCGTTTTTCGTGGCCGGATCGCAGCCCTTAACGTCTTGACCCCGGATTCAATCTGGGTGCAGGTAGATGACAGGCTGGCGATGATGCCTGGAGAGATTTTACTCGAGAAGCAATGGGCCAGCGCTTTTCACAAAACTGATCTTGATGGTTTGCTGCGCGAAAATGGCATTGATTCACTTGTGGTAACTGGCCTGACGACCAGCGGCTGTGTTCGCGCAACCGTCGTAGATGGTCTGCAATATGATTATCGTGTTGTGGTTCCCCGGGAAGCTGTGGGCGATCGAAATATCGAGGCCCATGAGGCCAACCTCTTTGATATGCACGCGAAGTATGCGGACGTTATGTCCCTGACTGATGTGGTTGCAACCTTGCCGGAAAGCTTATGAAAGCGCCAATTGTTATCGCCGGGGCCGGGCCAGTGGGTTCGGTTATAGCTCTTTACCTGGCGCAGCGGAATATTCCTGTTTTGGTATTGGAAAAAGAGCAGGACTTGCCGGTGGATTTACGCGCGTCTACCTTTCATCCACCGTCGCTGGAAATGATTGCAGATCTCGGGCACGGGGTAATTGAGGAAATGTTGGAAAAAGGCCTCAAAGCCGACCGCTATCAGTACCGGGATCGACGTAGTAATGAAGTGGCAAGCTTTGACATGGGTTTGATTGCCGACAGCACTCGTTATCCGTTCCGGCTGCAATTGGAACAGTATGAATTTACCCGTATTGCCAATCGCAAGTTGGATAGTATGGCCTGTGCCGAGGTGCGCTTTGGCCACGAGGTGACCGGCTTTACTCAATCCGAATCAGGCGTAGATGTTCAGGTCTCATCAGAATCCGGCGTAGAGCATATTCGAACGCCTTTTCTGGTAAGTTGCGAAGGCACGCACAGCGCGATTCGCAAGCAAGCGGGAATCGGTTTCACCGGATTTACTTATGATGAGAAATTTCTTGTTATTAGTACCCCGTTCCCATTTGAAGATGTTTTTGACGACTTGTCTTATGTGAATTATGTATCAGACCCCGAAGAGTGGTGTGTGATTCTCCGAACAGAAAAAATCTGGCGTGTGTTATTTCCTACCCGGGCCGAAAATGCAGCGGACGAGAAATATTTGCTGTCAGATGCGTTTATTCAGGAACGACTGCAGCATTTGTACAGCCGTAGCGAGGACTATGAAATAGGACATCGCACTCTTTATAAGGTAAATCAGAGAGTGGCGGAAACCTACTATCGTGGAAGGGTTTTGCTGGCGGGTGATGCCTGTCATATCAATAACCCTCTCGGTGGTATGGGTATGAACGGAGGTATTCATGATGGCTATAATCTGGCGGCCAAGTTGGTTGCCATCGTTCGCGAGGGTGCCGATTACATCGAATGTTTTGAGCATTACAATCGCCAGCGTCGAGACCTCGCGGTGCGTTTTGTCCAGGACCACACCATTGCCAATAAAAAATTGATGGAGGCAACGGATCATGAAACCCAAAAAGCGCGTCAAAAAATGCTTATGGAAACCGCGGCAGACCCAGTCAAAGCAAAGGCCTTTTTGCTCGAGCGCGCTATGATTAACTGTGTGCGTGACAGCGAGGCTGTCACCTGAAGTTCAGGCTACGGCGGCGGGTGAGACACTTAAGGACAACAAAATGACGATGAAAAATAACATACTGGACCTTTCGAAAACGCGAGAGAGGGATCAACTTACCAACGGGCACAGGGATAACTATATTGGCCATCGTGCGAAAATTGGTGTCATTATTCCCTCTACCAATACCGCGGTGGAGTACGATTGCCAGAGGGTAATTCCGCGCGGTGTCAGCTGGCATTTCAGTCGATTCATGATTGAGCACGCAGACCTCAGTACCGATGAGAACTTTATGCGTTTCCTGGTCATGTTGCGCGAGACTATCGGTGACTCCATTACCAGTCTGAAAACCTGTAAGCCCGACCATGTGATGATGGGGATGTCAGCTGAAACATTCTGGGGGGGTATCAAGGGTAACGACGGCTTTGTTGATCGCATTCACGAAATGGTGGGTCATGATACCGGGTTAACCACCGGTGCTAATGCTGTTATATCGGCCCTGGAGGCACTGGATGTGCCCGGTAACGCCAATAAGAACATCGCGGTCATTACGCCCTATCAGCCTATTGGCGATAAAAATGTGCGGCTGTTTTTTGAGGACTCCGGCTACAACGTGCGTCATGTAATCGGCTTGCGTTGTGAGAATGCCCATGATGCGATTGCGCTGGTTCCAGATCATCAGGTGATGGAAATGGTGCGCGAGGTGGATGGCGATGATATTGATGCGATTATTCAGGTGGGGACCAATCTTTCCACATCGACAACGTTTCCGGTTATAGAAAAATGGCTGTCCAAACCAGTATTGCCGATTAATGTGGCCACTGCCTGGCACGCGCTGCGCAGTTGCGGGATCTATGATCAATATGATCACCTGGGTCGTTTGTTTGAAGAGCACTAGGTTTTGAAGAGCACAAGCGTTTGCTGATTCGCTTTGGATGGTGGCGTTGTCGCGCATTATTGCAGGGCTCATGGTTGGGAATATTGCCGCCGCACAAGCCTATATCACCGATATTAGCAGCGAAGCAGATCGTGCCCGAGGTATGGGGCTGATCGGTGCAGGGTTTGGACTTGGGTTCATCATCGGCCCCGCGCTGGGCAGCTACCTGGCAGGTGATGACTTTGCCACAGCCAACTTATTCCTTCCGGCTATGGTTTCCGCCGCTATGAGTGCCAGCGCACTTCTGGCTATTGTGTTCTTGCTACCGGAGAGTCTGGACCCCGAGCATAGAGCGGCACTTCGAGCCCAGGAAAAGAGAAGTCGCTTGCAGGTGCTACGTATGGTTTGATAGGGCCGCTAAGCAAACGCTTTGGAGAGCATCGTCTGTTCCAGGTAGGGGTGCTGGGGTTTTCTCTGGCAATGGTCTTTACCGTATTGGCGGGAGAGCTCGGTAGTTATTACGGCGCTATGTTTGGTTTGGCTTTTCAGTCTGCAGCCGCAGCGTTGGTTTTACCTTCGATGCAGAGTCTTGTGTCACACAGCGCGGCGCCCACCGAGCGTGGTATGGTGCTGGGGATCTACTCCTCCGCAGGTACATTGGGGCGGGTCGTTGGCACTCTGGTTACCGGAGTCATATTTGCTCATGTTCACATAGAGAGTCCTTTTGTTATTGCTGTCGGTTTAATGCTGGTCCTATTTTTTATTGCTCGGGGTATTGAGAAGCAATGGGTGGTTCAAAAATCCGGCTGAGATCAGCCGGATGGAAAAATTTGTGCAAGGAAAAAGAGAGCAATATGTATCGTTTTAAAGGTCCGATCAACACTTTTGCCTGGTTTTGGGTTGGCTGTATTGTCGCTGTTGTAAGCGGCCCGGTGAACGCCCAGGGTAAATTTTCTGGTGATGACTCCGTTTTTTGTGCCGATGCACAGGCGCTGATAGCACAGACAGATTTGACGGCGAAAAATACTGTGCATGACGAGTATGATGCCTTTGTAGAGTCCAAGTCCGTGGCGTTTCCGCTGGAAACACAACAGTTTTATAGTAATCCTTTGGGGAGTGATGCAAAAATTTCCAAAGTGGTATCTTGCAAAATGCGGACCGCTGGTAGTATTGAGGATGCTTATTCAGACGCTCAGGAGTCCGCAGTGGTGGGTGAAGATACCAGCTGTGAATTCCTTATTGCGACAATGTTGAGTGATATTAGCAGTGAGATACCTCCAGCAAAAAGGGCCCTGAATCTCACCAGCGTCGAGGTAGATGAAGAGGAGCTGACTTTTATGGGGCCTATGTGGTTGGACCCCTGGCCCTTTGAACCGGTCTATCAAGACGAATCTGGCACTGTGCATCTAAAGTCCCGCGCGCTGTACGTACCCTGGTCGATTTTTATTCCAGCGCCGGCGGCGTTTAAAGGGGTTTACTATTGTCACCTGCCTGCACCAGCGTATCTCAGGGCCTTGTTAAAGGGCGAGGCAGCGCCTCCGAATGGAGAATGACTGCAAGGGCCATTGTGTGTAAATTATTTTGAGTTTATTCATATTTAAAAAAAACCAGTAGGAATCTGTTAATGGAACTTTATCAAATTGCCCGTCGGGCGCAGATAGGCGTAATCATCCCCTCTACCAATACCGGAGTGGAATACGATCTTCAGAAATTCAATCTTAACGGGGTTACCTGGCATCCTTCCAGATTCTGGATCGAGTTGCGTAATTGGGCTGACGAATCTGAAGCTACAGGCGATGATACCGATACGGTATTTGAGCGTTTTCTTGAAATTATGCGAGGCGAAATTCCGATGTCTTTGCGCAACGTGATGTCAGCCAAGGTTAACCACATTATGTTGGGAATGTCGGCCGAAACATTTTGGGGTGGAGTGGAAGGCAGCGTGCAATTTGAGGCTGGCATACGTGAGCATATCGGTGATCTAGGGCTGACTACGGGCGCCGCTGCAACACGCGAGGCACTGGATTGTTTCGGCGCCAAAACCTTGTCCGTAATAACGCCGTACCCATCCGTGGGAGACGAAAATGTACGCCGGTATTTCACTGAAATAGGCTATGAGGTTAAACACATCAAGGGGCTTAATAGGCCATCGGCCACAGCTATTGCAGAGACGCCGATAAAGGATGTGCTTGATGCGGTACGTGAAGTTGACGGTGACGACGTGGATGCGATAATTCAGTGTGGTACAAACCTCTCAACGGTAGATGTTTTTCCAACACTGGAACACATGCTGGAAAAACCGCTTATTCCCATTAATGTTGCTACCGTATGGCATGCACTCAGGGCCTGCGGAATTGATGACAAAGTAATAGGGCATGGGCGTTTGTTGGAGGAGTTCTAACACGGCACGGTGTTTATTGGAGGAGTTTACAGGCATAAAAAAACCGCGCTATGAAGCGCGGTTTTTTATATTTGAGTGCTGGTTCTAGGGTTGAAAGCGATAGCTCATGCGAACGCCAAATACGCGCTTTGCTGGCGGGTAGACGATCGACATATCCTGAAATGCCTGGAAGAAGTTGACAAATGCCACGCCGTTTTCTGGCGTTCGGTCGTCAAATACATTATCCACGTATGCGATTATTTCCAGGCTTTCGGTTATCAGGCCCAGTTTTACATCGCTCACCGTTTTGGCTTCAAACTGAACGTCACCTTCCAGGTCGAGATTGCGTTCAGACATATAGCGGGTGTCCCACCGGCCAAACATACTTAGGCTGCCTGTTAAGTCCCTTTCATAGCGTAAGGTGCCCACTGCGCTGTGTTCCGGTGTCCATGGTAGCTCTTCGCCGCTTAGATCTCTTGAGGCGTCTCCATCCGGACTGATCGCCTGGTTGAAGCTTTTTATTTCAGTGTGCGTGTACACGTAGTTGAAGTCGAAAAAGAGACCTTCGATTATCATTGTGGCCAATTTCAACTCTGTGCCGTAAGACTCTACCTCGCCGATGTTATTAACAAAGGTCTCCGGAGCTCCGCCCGCATTGCTGTATTGAATATCGTTGGCCTGCTTATCGGTATTGTCGTTGAAAAACAGTGTGCCATTAAATTGGGTGCGGCCGCCTTCCCAGGTTGTTTTCCAGCCAAGTTCATAGGCAATCAGTTCTTCCGTATCATAGGCTTGATTGGGTTCAATAAGATTGGCGTTGAAGTTAAATCCACCGGGTTTGGTGCCCTTGGCAACTGAGCTATAAAACATGATGTCATCATTTAGATGGTAGGTAAGAGAAGCTCTGGGGTTGAAGTCTGAAAACGTTTCCTTGCCTGTGATTTTGCGGGGTCCTTCATTCAGAGGTGCTGAGCCCACAGAACATAATTCACCCGATGGCGACTCGACACCGCCGATCACGGAACACGGAGGGCCGCCGGCGGTAGGGATACTTGGGTAAAAGGTGCCCGCTTTCTGGTCCTCAAAGGCAGGTACCAAATAGGTGCTGTCCAGTGCCGTGAATTCGATTTCTACTGTTTCTCTTTGGTATCGTGCCGACAGACTCAGTTCCCATTTTTCTGACGGTGCCCAGTCAAAGCTACCATAGATACTGCCGACTTCTGTCTCGCGATAGTCTTTTCGCGGTAAGGTGCCGGTGATTGTCTGTTCAGTGGATTCAAACTCGGGAGTGGTGATGCTGCCGGTAACGTCCACCCAGGTGCCGGTTGGTACAAGCCCTGTTGCGGTAGGGCTTGTACCACGAGAGTCAATCGCCTGGTTGGCGCGCTGATAGTTAACCTGATCATATTCTTCCGAGTAGTATTCTCCGCCTATCATCCATTGGATGGACTCGCCGCTGTCGAAGCTGAATCGTAAGTCCTGGAAAATAACCTCGCGCTCAAACTCTGTGTCGAAGCGAAAATTCAAGGGGTTTTCCTCGCTGACCCAGCCGAAAGAAAAGCCAGCCAATGACAATGCCTGTAGCTCACTTGCTGTGCCTTGCTGGTCAAGATCGTAATCATCTCGTCCGTCATGTTTTATGAAGGCCGTATTTGATACCAGGTCGTAGTTTTCGCTGATAGACCAATCGAGCAGGTTGCTAAATTGTGTCACCTCGTTGCCAGTGCCCCGGACGCCCTCTGCAGATAAAAGAATATCTTCTTCGTCCAGTTCGTTGGGTAGATCGCCCCGATAAACGGGTACATCTTCGCCAAAGGTCACGTTGGGGAAGTCGCTGAAATCCGGGCCCACGAATGATTTGAACTCACAACCGCCATCGACCGTCGTGGCAACGCCATCGGAAAAGGGCAGGGGAGTAGGCTTGCCGCGAATCTGTTCACACTTATTGTAGGGGGCAACAGCGATGGCACTTTGGCCCTGTTCCTGATCGCTGTAGTCAATGCGTGCGAGGTTGCTGATGTTGTCGCTGGGCAGCCATTGCAATGCCAATGATACGGCGTCGGTTTCGCTGTCGCCCAGACGTTCTCTGGTTTCGGGGTGCCTGTAATAACCACCGGCTTCATCGTGGGCGTAGTTCACACGGTACAGGAGATTATCCGTAATGGGGCCCGATGCGCCGACCTTGCCTCTATAGTTGCCGTACTCCGCTGCATCGAGATCTAAGGTTACTTCGAGTTCCTCACTAGGACGTTTGGTGACATAGCTGATGGCACCGCCAAACGCGTTGCGGCCGAATAGAGCGCTCTGGGGGCCTTTCACAACCTCAATTCGTTCCAGGTCAAACAGGCCCATGCTGACAAGCTGTCCTGCTCCTGTGCCCGTGAGGGCGTCAGTTGTTTGGTCTACGCCGTCGATGAGAATAGCCACATTACTACGACCCGAGAGCTGGGTGATGCCGCGTATATCCGGGCGGATATCACTGCCACCGATGCCGCGGTTGAATGTCAGGCCAGGAGTGAGCTTGGCCACGTCTTCGGTGGTGGTTACACCCATTCGCTCAATCTCTACTTCGCCAATAGCGCTGATGGAAAGCGGTACGCTCTGAAGTGACTCTGCACGTTTTCGTGCGGTTACAATCACCTCTTCCAGGAAAAGTGACTCTTGTGCGCTCAGGTAGCTTGACTGCATACCTGTTGATATTGCCAGGGCGATCGCCGCTGCAATCGTATGTTTATTGTTGTCCCAGTGCATAACTTTCCCCGTGATGGTCTAGATAACGCTTATATTTGTGTGTGAAGCTGGACATATCTTGAGCCGGGAGGTTGGCCCCTAGCATGCCGATTTCGAGCAAATGATATAATATAATAACATTAGGGTATTTAAGTCAATGCGTGTTGCCTGGCACGCATAAATTGAAGCCGCAGTGACCAAACAAAAACCACTAAATTGAGGACCCCAAAGAGCACAAAAGGTGTTGATGGGCCGAACTTTGCGAATAGCCAGCCCCCACCGGCAGTGCCTATTAGAATGCCGACCGCGCCGGACACACCGAACATGCCAATGATCGCTCCGCGTCTGTCTGCACAGGCGCGCTCTCCGACTAATGCCTGGCTGCTGACAAAGGCGCTGATTTCCGCGACCCCCATGATGCCAAGTAATACCATGACCCAGGAGGCGGTAGGGTCCTCAACCAGGAACATGCTCAGGTACACGATGCCGGCGAGTCCGGATGCCATACTTACAGCGGCAATCCTGTTAACTTTGTCGGCAATAATGCCCATTAATATCGCTCCGAAGAATGCTCCGGTTACCACGATCAGCACTCGCGGAACTGCAAGTTCAAACATTGCTTCACTGGGTGCCATGCCTAATTCACCGGTACCGAATTGGACCAGCCACAGGCTCATGAAGGCACCTGTTACCGCCAGGTCGCCCCGCGAAATGAAAGCTGCGCCATAAGATAATGCAATTGCGGGGTCTTTTGCTGCCCTGGCTCCATAGGCCACCATTGCCAGTAGCGATTCTTTTGCCGCAGTTCCAGCGCGCTGCACGTGAGGTGCAAGGCCGAAAAAGACAACGATCGCGCCCACCACGCCAAGGCTGCCAGCCGTACCAAATGTCATGCGCTGTGCTGCTAGTTCGTCGAAGCCCTGGTCCACGAAGACCTTGGGCAGCGCGCCGAGCAACGGCGGCAAAAATGCGCCCAGAGTGGCGACAACGCCCTGCAGACCATTGGCTTTACCCCGCGTACTGTCACAGGAATAGTCTGCGATAACAGTTACCATCATGCCGATCATGGCGGCTGTCCCAAAGGCGATAATAATGCGATATAGCACCAGTTCTGTCAGGGATGTGGCATAGGGGTAAAGGGTGAAGCCGATAGCGGTAGCCAGCAGTCCAAAGACATAAACTGGCTTGCGTCCGTAGCGGTCCGCAAGTGCGCCCATCAGGCCCAGTATTACGATAAGAATGACCTCCTGCATGGCGCTCAGGTTGCCGGTCACAATCGCCTGGTTGGCGCGTTCGACCCCCATGACCTCTAGAAGTCCGGGTTGCAACATTGCCAGCGCACCCGCGTAGCTTGAGGAGATAAAGGCGGCGATGAAATAGGCGATCAGATGGCGGCGTTTTATTCCCTGAGACAGGTCAATACCGAGGAAATGCGTCATTGATCAGTTGGCCTCCTTCTGTGTTCTTAGCATCTGTTCCCGGCCCATGCGAATATCGAGCATGGTTTCGACCTGATCGGCGCCAAAGACCTGCTCGGCGAGCTTGTTCATCGGGTCGCGGGCGTAGCCAAGTTCCCGCACCCTGAAATCGTAGGCTTGCAGTTGTGCGCGCTCAGCGGCGGGTACGGGCGTTGCCTTGTCCAGCCATCCCTGCCAGTGATCCAGCATGCTGTATGCATATTTTTCCAGAATATCGATGTTGCTGCCGGTCAGGTCACCCATCAGGCTCTGGGTAGATGGGTTGGTTAGCGAGCGCATATAGGTGCCGTGGCTAACAGACCATTGAAAATTTGGGTCGCCTCTCAGGGCCAGATATTCTTCGTTAATCGGTGCGTAGTAGCGATCGAGATAGCCGGTATCAACCATGAGATTGCGACGCGGAGTGAAGTCAAAATAGAAAAACAGTTTTGGAATGGTGCCGAATACCATAATAAAGTGCGGCACGTCGGTTTCCTGGCCCAGGAAAGCCGTGGCGTTCATATCCAGTATGCTCGCCTTGCGGTTGCCCAACCAGGAATTCACCAGCCAGTCGCAGCCAGGAGCGCTCCAGGCCTGCAGTGATCCCTCAAAATCCCCATTGGGTGAGGTGTAATACTCGCGGTCTTTACAATTTGGCTCCAGGATCATGCCGTCAAAGCGCTGCGCGATACGGCTCTTGATGTCGCTCAGAATCCCCCAGCAGCGCTCCCAGGCCTGGCTGACATCTACATCCGGATTCTCTGCCAGAAATTGGTCGATTGTTTTTGTGTCGGCGCTCATTGATCCTTTCCCGTGGTGGATTTTTTTATTTCGTGTTCCGGCGACGGACCTTTGTGCCCACCTAAAGCCCAAAAGCCTCGAACTGGTCCGGTCGTTTTTTTAGCCGCGCCATCATCATCCGTTTGGCAATTTTTCCTCCGGTGAGCCACCGAATTTTGGTGCCGCTTTTCTCGGTGGCCAATATTCTATCGACCAAATAAGGCGCTACGGTCTCTATGGTGTCGACCATATTGTTCATCATGCTGCGGGATTTTTCGAAACTGGCCAGATCTTGGCGGGCTTCGCGCACCACGGCATCGGTTATGATCATGCCCGGGCGGATTTTCGCAATAATGACGCCACTGCCAGAAAGTTCTTTGGCCAGTGCATTGGTGAAGTAGTCTAGCCCACGTTTGGTGGTGCCATAAATCCCCATACCTGGAAAATATTCCCCATCGCTGCCGCCGCCCAGCATATTGAAGATTTTGCCAGAGCCCTGGGCCTTCATGCCTGTCGATGCTGTGCGCGAACCGTTTATAGTGCCCAACATGTTGGTGGTGATCATGGCTTCGATTTCGCTCTGTGGAACATCCAGGATCTGCCAGGTTGTGCGCGCTAAACCTGCATTGTTAATCCAGATATCGATTGTGCCAAACTGCTCGCTGGCATGATCCCATAGCGCCTGTACCTCTTCTGAGCGAGTGACATCGCAGCACATGCCGGTCGCCTTTCCCGTGCTGTTGTTCAAAACCTCCAAAGCGGCGGATAGTTTTTTCTGGCTTCTGCCGGCAACAGTAACGTTGTGTCCCCTTTTACAGAATTCTGCAGCCAGTCCGCGACCAATGCCCTGAGTGCTGCCGGTGATGACCACGTTGGCCACTATTTTTGCCGTGTGGCTTGTGCTGCTGCCACTACTTCCGCATTGGGGTCAGGGTGTTTTACGTTATACCCTGTGTCATATATTTTTTGCGCGGATATCTTCTTCAGTGGAGCTTTGATTTGATCGAGAAACTCCAGCGGAGATAAATCGATTTTTTCGCATATAGCATCGAACACGACCTTGTTGGTCGCAGGCAAACTGTTGTTATCACAGACGTTGAAGATTCCCGCTAATCGATTGTTCAGCGCATGAATTACCGCATTCACCACATCTTCAAAGTGAATGGCGTACAGCGGCGCGTTGGCACTGAAAATGGCCTTGCCGCCGAAGTACTCGTGACACATGGCAACGCGTTGTTCAAAACTCATATCCTCGGGTGCACCATACATGTCGGGGAAGCGCAAAACGCAGCCCTCCGTATTTTTGAGAACTTCATTTTCTGCTTCCTGATAGTAACGCGATGAAGGTTCCTCAGAGTTGCCGGTGGGCGTGGCTTCCGAAACGGGCTCGATACCGGCTCCGCCATCACCATAGACTGAAAAAGAGGAGAGAAAAATCACGTGATCGCAGGCCGATGCCGCGGACCGACAACTTGCCACCAGAACGTCTGCGTAGTGTTGGTGGCGTTCCTCAACAGTGCGGGTATTTTTTACGTTGGGTGCCACCGTGGCGATGATGGCATCGCAGTCTCTGCTAGCTGCCACAATTTTGTCTGTTTCCGAGCCCCTTAGAACCACCACCTGGTCAGCATACTGCTCTAGCTGTGCCACTTTGTCTGGAGTGGTTGTAGATCCTGTGACCTTGTGGCCTGCGCTGCGCAAGTTTGCGGCCAGGGCTTTGCCCACATGGCCCATGCCAAGGATAAAAATATGCATGGTATTTGCTTCCTTTTTGTCGGATCTGTGCAGGTCCGGACTGGATGACTTATAATGATATAAAACCATAACATTATATGAATTTAGCGACAATGACTTACCACTATCAACACAGCGTTCAGAGCGCTCGGTTTGTTTTTCAAAGAGGGCCAGGATGAAGGCGAACGTTGCCGCATTGCAGTTCGCTACGGGTACTGACCTGGATGAGAACCTGGCGACTTGTCTGCGGGTTATTGACCTGGCTGGAAAGAGTCCCGTTGATTTGATGGTGCTTCCGGAATTCAGCAACCATATTTCCTGGTACGACGACGCCGATCATGCCTGGCGAGTATCACTTGAGCTCAATGGTGAGTTTCTGCGTGCTATAGCGGAACGTGCTGCACTATACGGATGTTACATTGTGATCAATGTGTCACTGCGTCGCCCCCAGCGGGCACTCACCGTCAGTTCACTGTGTTATGACCCCCGGGGCCAGCTGGTCGGCGTAGCGGATAAACAAACGCTGATGGGGCATGAAAATATCTGGTTTGCGCGGGCCCAGGAAGTGAGTGATGTCATACCAACGCCTTTTGGCGCTATGGCGATGTTTCCCTGCCGCGATGGTGTTACCTGCGAAACACCCCGTGGATTAGCTCTGCGCGGTGCGCAGTTATTTTGTGATTCTCTCAATTCCTTTGCCCTGGATGAAGCCAGTTTGCACGTACCTGCCCGTGCGCCCGAAAATAAGGTGTTTCTGGTCGCCGCCAACAAGATCGGGCCGCTGATACCAGCACATCTTTTGCAAGCGGTTAGTGCGGATACCCACATACCGCTGCGTTTCTTAAGTGGTGCCGGTGAAAGTCAGATAGTTTCGCCAAGTGGCGAGATTCTTGCGCGGGGGCCTCGATCCGAGGAGGCCGTTGTGCGCGCGCAGATTGATCTGCAGCTGGCTATCGACAAGTCCCGGCCCGATGGAACTGACCTGTTCGCAGCCCGTCGCCCGGAGTTATATGGCCCGATAATACAGTCGCCGGTCGCACCGATTTGTAAGAAAGCGGTAGCTGCGATTGGTGCAGCGTTATTGCTTCCTGGAGCAGAGGGTGAGGCGGCAATCACCGAGCTGCCTGCACTGGTGCAGCAACTTCCGGGGAATACGGCGTTGGCGGTACTGCCGGAATTGTTTTGCTATGGAGATTCGCGCAGCTTGCTTGTTCAGCCTGATCCGGCATTGGCGGAGCGCGCGATCGAGATGATGGTTCAGGCTTGTTCTGACAGGCCTCTGATGCTCTGCGCCTCACTGGTATTACCGGTCGGTGCTGGATTCGGTGTGGTTTCAGTGTTGGTAGATTGCCATGGCGTGCGTGCCGAACAACCGCAACTGCATCGCTGTAAGCGCTTTGGTTGGATGACTCCGGGCGAAGAGCTGTCCATAGTGGATCTACCCTGGGGCTCCTTAGCGATGATTACCGGTGATGATATGGTGTTCCCGGAACTCGTCAAAGTGGCGGCACTGCGCGGTGCTCACGTTATAGCCGCGCCGATCCAGCTACAGGAGCCCTGGGAGGAATCCTTGGGTTTACGCAGTCGCGCGGCGGAAAACCGAGTCTGTATCGTTGCCAGTTCCCGGCCATTGGATGGGCGCGGTGGTTTGATTGCCGATCTTGAGAGCGAATTTACTCTTATGACCGAATGGGAGCAGCGCGAATTTGACGGCTATATCAACAATCCGCTGGTGGTGGAGCAAGGTGCGGAGCCGGGGGTTGTATACCGGCAAATTCAACCGCTCGCAGCCTGCAACAAACTTATGTCTGAGCGCACGGATTTACTGCTTGACCGGCCCTGGAGCCTCAGTGGTAGTTTAGTGACGCCATCCAGGGAGTTAAGTCATGACTGATCCGCGCGCCGTACTGGCGGACTATATTGAAGGCGTCGCCCATGTAGGGTTTATCGTTTCAGATATTGCTGAAGCGGTGGCGCAGGCGAAAAAGGTTTATGGCCTCAAGGCGGAAGATATTCTCTATTTGCCGGAGCCTGGAGAAGATGCAGAAACACGTTTCGCTTTTTTCAGCGTTGCTGGTCTGGAATTTGAGTTAATCGAACCTTGCTCGCGTGAGTTCCGTGACAAGTTACTGTCTATGCCATCCGGTGGCGGGGGTATCAATCATTTGGCCTGGCGCGTTCGGGATATCGATGCGGCACTGGCATGTCTTGCCGAATATGGTATCAAGCCCGGGCACGTTACTCCTGAGGGGGTGGTGAATATTGGCTCGAAAAAAATGGTGTATCTGGACCCCGATACAACCGATGGCCTGGTCATAGAACTGATCGAATATCCCGCGCAAGAGAATGCTTAGTCAAGCTATGCGCAGCGGTTCCTATCGTTATCTGCTCAACGGCGAGCCGACCCAGGTGCTCGAGAGCTGGGACATAGAGGGCGACCTGGCGGCCCAGTGTCAGATTTCCAGTCGCCGCGCCGCGCCAGGTCTGGAGATCGTTGTTGATGCTCAGCTCAGTGGCGGCAAGGTACAGAATTTTAATGTGGTGTGGCACGCCGGGCCCACTGAGACCGTATGTGCCAGGTATCAATTGTTTGAGGATGAGCTTGTCGTAGTCTGGCGCGGGTTGGGCTGTGATGAGGATGAGCGCACTGAAATATCGCTGGATGCCGCGACTGTGCAGCCCATATTGTTCCCCCTGATGCGCATTTTTACTGGCCCGCTAATTAACTGCTTGCTAGAGGCTGGTGGCGAGGGCAATATCGTCTTGCCCGATATCAGTGATCCTGCGAATAAACCGCGTCTGTTGCGCCCCCAATTCAGTGTGCGCAGAGCGACGGTTGTTGACGCTGAATCGATTCTGTATTCGCACGGTGAGGAGCGACCCTGCAGACGCTGTGAATACACAGGTGATCAGTACACGGCTGGCAGCTATTTTTGGCTGGGTGCAGATGGCCTTCTGGAGCGTTACCAATGGCAACAATCCGCTGATCTGCATTGGGATGTCTGGCTGGAGCGCTCGAATTAGCGTTTGCCGAACAGACGTTTCAATATCCCGCCAGGTTTGGCGCCCAGGTCGCTCATAAACCTTCCCATTCCCACCTGCTCTGCCTGTGCCTTGACAGTTTTCAGGGTGATTTTATCGATGTCGTGCTCCTGCGCGTAATCCTCAACATTTCCCACGGCAACTTTGCGGACAAATTTTGGCGCCTTCATAATGGCGGTCAGTGCCTCTTTATCCCAGGGCATGGAGATTTCTAAACCGTATTTTTCCTTCACAAGGCGAGCGGCACTGTTACCGGTGGCGCGCCGCCTTGGCTTTTTGCTTGTCCCAGTAGGCGGAGTCCTCGGGCCGGGTGGCCTCGAGGATGCCTTTGACATCAGGCGTATCGCCGATGATATCGATTATATTGTCCGCCCAACGCGCCGGGATGATGACAAACATTTCAGATTCCTTCAGGCGGTTATTCATACGACCGCCCATATCTCCGGTGGTGACAACCACATTGTCATTGTAAAAGGGAGTCACAAACAGGTCGGAGCAAAAGGAGTTGCCCGCGGCAGTATCCGGGCGCGTGCCATCTTTTACCGCGCGCGCGGCACCTGCTAACGCGGCGACTGCAGGTGGGCAAACCAGCACTATCCACTCGATTTCCATGTCGGGGGGCACATCATCCAATGGCGCTGCACAAAATCCTTTAACCGTACCCTGGGGCAAAATGTACTCGCCGGAATTAAAGGTATGCGCAGCATCCAGGTCGTATACCGGGATGTAATCTGTTAACAATCTGCCACTGCGAATCTGCTCATTGCCGGGGTGTACGCCTGTGATGTAGGCACCGTGTAAACAATCCTGGTGTTCCCGGTCAAAATACACCCGCCTGCCGTCATCCATTGCGTGTCGCAGAATCTGACAGGGGTCTATTTTTAGCCCATCAAAGCCAGCCGGTGGCTGTTGTTCAAAGCGGCTAATCGCTACCGGTTTGCCACGGATTTTGCCCTCGAGAACTTCACATATTTTATTTTTGTTCACTGCTTTGCTCGCCGTAGTTGTGATTTTTATCCTGAAGTGCTTATATCACCAAATTCGTATTCCCGTGGAGGGGCTTCATGAAAACTGTTTCAAATATTATCCTGATGCTGAGCGTGTTGCTCTTTAATACCGCCTATTCTGTGGCCGAGGAAGCATCCGTGGCAACTAAAACCGCTCTGAGGGTGGAAGTCTCTGGTTTGCAGGATGCCCAGGGGAGCATCCATATCTCCGTTTACAACTCCGATGATACCTGGCTGGGCGAGGAAACCGTGCTGCGGCGCGAGGTTGTGATTGCCGATGCCCGCTCTGAAGGCGTGGTCAGTGCGGAGCTGCACTTGCCGCCGGGCGAGTACGCCCTGAGTATTTACTACGACAGTAATGGCAACGGCGATTTGGATACCAACTTCATTGGTATTCCAAAGGAGCCGGTGGCGTCATCCAATAATGCTCCTGCCAAGTTCGGCCCACCAAAATATAAGGATGCGGTTTTTACTTTGGGAAATGAGCTTGTCACCCAGCGTATCTCCATGGAAAAAATCTAGCGGCCGCCGATTTCATCCTGTGGCGAGCGCCCCACAGTCCTGGCACCGGTAAAAAATTCGATGGACTCCTTTGTGCCCTCCTCCCCGAGCCCGGATAATCCCCACGCCCCCCGGGGGGCGTTGCCAAGGGACAACAGGCTGTAGCCATTTATTTTTACGCCACCGGTGTGAATACGCCGGCCAAACTCAAAAGCACGTTCTTCATTGCCGCTGTAGACGTAGGCGGCCAGACCGAATGGTGTGCCATTGGCCAGTTGCAGGGCCTCATCGTCTGAATCAAAGGTATGCACGGACGCTACCGGGCCGAAAATTTCTTCAGTTGTATCGCGTGAATCACAGCCGTCAATCAGCGTGGGTGGTACAAAATAACCTGGCAAATCGGGGATTGGGGTAGACCGTATTAGTTCACCCCCGGCGATGCTTAAGCGCTCTATTTGTGTTTGAACAGCGTCGTATTGCGCCTTGTGAATAAGTGGGCCCATGTCTGATGTTTCGTCCAGTGAGTGACCCAAACGAATGTCTTTCATTTGGCTCTCAACAAGTTGCAGTAATTGGGTTTTTACTGAGTGGTGAACCAGCACGCGTCCCAGTGCCCGGCACCATTGCGCATTGAGGTTGCTTAAGCCATAGCAGATTCCTGCTGCGGCGTGTTCCAGGTCTGCATCACTAAATACCACCAGCGGGTTGTTGCCCCCCAGTTCCAGCTGTGTCGGCCTGAAGTTCTCAGCACAGGCTCGGGCAATGACCTGCCCTCCGGCAGTGCCACCGGTGAAAGAAATGGATTTTATTCTACTGTCTTCTACCATTATTCCACCGGTGTTTCGGTTGCCGCAGGTTAGTTGGAATGTGCCCGGTGGAAGACCGCTGTTGTGGATGATATCCGCCATGATCAGCGCAGAGTGCGGAGCCCATTCAGAGGGCTTCATTATGCAAGGAGCACCGGCAGCCAGAGCGCTGGCGATTTTGTGAGAGCCGATGGCAGTGGGGCCGTTCCAGGGGTTAACCAGAAGTGCGGGTCCCCAGGGACGGCGAAAATATTCAACTTCGCCAAGTTTGCCCGGCAGGCGTTGTTCAAGGCTGCCCTGGCGAATGAACTGCGCTGCGCCGCGAAATACAAAGGGGGCGAGGGCGGCCATTTTTTGAGTGACTTTGATGACCGCCCCAGTGGTAATGGCATCTGAATAGGCTATACGCTCGCGTATTTCCGGGGCTTCCAGCTGATCTGCAATATACTCCAACTTTTCGGCCCGCTCATGCATGGGAGTGTTTTCCCAGGCTCCGGCATTGTATGCTGCCTCACTCGCCGCAAGAGCGCTTTCCACCTGCTGTGGCGAACAGGCGTGTTGCGCTTGTAGCGGTGTTGTGTCGTTAGGGTTGCGCAGCATGTTCTGTCGGTCCACCGCGGGCGTCACAATTTCGCCGTTGATGTAACTGAGCAATTCGGGCAGGGTGTTAGCTGCGCTGTTGTTGTCCTTTTGTTTTTTTTCTTGCACGTGGTGACTACTGTGACGAATTTCCCCTAGTTTGAAAGACAAGCGGTGGGGGTTCTTTGCGGAATGTCAAATTTGCACAGTGACCGGCGGATACAATGCCCTAGGATTGAATAATGACGGATGAGCTCGGAATGTTGGCAAGTTGGCTTCTGGTAGCTATTACAGGGTTACTACTACTGTATCGCCTGCGTTACCGCGATCATTCGGTGCGCGTATGGTCAGCGCCTGCAGCCTGGTTACGCGCTGGCATCTACTTTCTTTTTTGTTTTTTGGTGGCTGTTGCCAGCGGTGCGCTGGACGCGGCGCTGGCCAGTCCTTTAATTTACCCCGGGCAGTGGAATGATCCGCTGTGGTGGATGGCTACTGTGGTTGTTACTCTCTTTATATTTGTTGCTTACTGGGGGTATTGGTATCGCAATACTCTGCGCTTTGGCAGAAAGCTTGATGTTTTGCCCCAGGGTGTTTTCGGTTTGTGCTGGGGACTTACCACGGGGCTTTATTTTCTTTCCTTCTGGCATCTGGCTTTGCTACTGGGAGAGGGCTGGCCAACCTGGGTAGTGTGGCTGCTGGCCTATACCATGATTTCCATCTGGCAGGCTTTGTGGATGGATATGTACTGGGATGTTTATGTATCTCCCGAACATGACTCGCCCGAGTCCATCCGCAAAAAAGTCCCACGCACACATATACCTAATATGACTCTGTGTCTTACCTATTTTGCGATATATCAGAACTACTGGATTTTTATCGCCTGGCAAACGGTAGCCCTGTTGGCGGCATCCTATGGTATGCGTATGCCACCTCCCTGGAGCCGTGAATCGACGCCGCCCGCGCGGCGAGTCCCGGGTTTACTGGGTTTGCCCAGGGCCGGAGGTTATATCGC
This sequence comes from Halioglobus sp., assembly GCA_036961345.1. GTDB lineage: Bacteria > Pseudomonadota > Gammaproteobacteria > Pseudomonadales > Halieaceae > JBALVT01. The sequence continues at coordinate 10,150 of JBALVT010000017.1, read as the reverse complement.
CGCTGATTAAACAACCGTTCGTGATCATATATTGCCTTTTGGATGACATCGGGCACTATGTTGTGCCATTGACCTCATCGTAGAGAGTATCCAGTTTTGGCAAATTTTACCTTCTGGGGTGTTATCGCCTCGCCCTTCCAGCTAAAAATGCAGTCTCTGGCAGATTTTGCGGGGCATTCATGGCAGCGTTGGCCGGATCAAGCGCCGTGGCCAGAAGGTATCAAAATGGCGCTGCTGCTGGAAAAACTCCGTAAAAAGCAGTCTATACAGCGCTTTCCCCGCAGTGATATAGGTCTGGATGAGTATCCTGCAGTGCCTTATTACACAGAAGATGGCCACGATGTTTATTATGATTCTACCGGCCTGGCCCACTATCTGGATCAACATCAGGATCGTCACGAATTGCCATTACTGCCCGAGGAACCTGAATTGCGGTTTGTCTGTCAGTTGATCGATGAGGCCTTTGACGAATTTGGTTTGTACATGGTGCATCACAACCGCTGGATAGTTTCTGCAAAGACCAATCAAATGGGGCGGGTCACCGGTAAGGAAATGGGCAAGCTACTGCCCATTGGCTTGGGTCAGGTTGTTGCCCGGACAATGCCACAGCGGCAGGTGCGGCGTTGCCCCTATTTGTTCAGTGTGGCTCCTGCGGGCTTTGAGACAGGGGTGAGTAAGGCGCTCACGCCGCCATCACGCGCAGGTTTTCCCGCTACTCACGAGTTGCTCAACGGTGCTTGGAGGGCTTATCTGGCGGCACTTGAGAGCCTTCTGCAACAGCAGCCCTACCTGTTGGGCGACCGTTTTACTCTTGCAGATGCCAGCGCGTACGGGCAGCTTAGTATGAACCTGATAGATGGCGCTGCCGCAGATTTATTGGAGTCTTTAGCGCCTACCACCTTTGCCTGGCTTTGCGGCATCCGCGATCGCGCGCATGTGGGTAGCAGGGGCGAGTTGTATCTCAGCGAGCACCTGGCGGCATTGCTGGCCATAATTGGGGATACTTTCGTCCCTTTGATGCAACAAAACACGGCGGCTTATCAGGATGCTCTGGCAGCTGGCGAGACACTGTTCAATGAGGCGGCCTTTGATCAGGGCAGGGCGTTGTATCATGGCGAATTGCAGGGTTATCCGTTTCGCAGTGTTGCCAAGAGTTTTCAGGTGCCGGTTTGGCGTGACCTGTGTATAGCCTGGGGCGATCTTGAGCTGAAATCGCAGACGAATTTATCCAGCCGGTTTCCCACACTGCGTCACACAGCCTTTGCTGTTAATTGATGTACAGTTCAGTCGCAGTAGGGCACTTGTCAGAGTGTTCGCTCTTTTGCATAATCCATTGATGATGAAAATATTTGCAGCCGCGTTGTGCATCGGAGTTTTTTGGTCGATGCCGGGCGTTTCCCAGGAACTTACCCCCAGGGCCTACTGGCCAGCGCCTACCGGAACACAGGTAGCAACTATCGGGTATTCCTATGTCTCGGGAGATACGATTCCTGACCCTTCATTGCCCCTCACCGGTGTTGATTCGAAAATCGGCAGCCTCACAGTGGGCTATCTTCAAACACTGGATTTGTGGGGGCGTACGGCCAATGTGACTTTGGAGTTACCTTACTCTGACGGCGAAACAGACGGTGAAACTGACTTTGGATTAACGTTAGCGCAGGACTATAAAGGCATGGGTGATGCTGCGCTTAGTCTTTCGGTAAATTTTATGGGTGCACCAGCCATGAATGCCCAGGAGTTTGCAGCCCTGCGCGCGAGCCCGGGACCGATTCTTGGCGGTAGCATTAAAATTGTCGCGCCTACCGGTAGCTATGATTCCGATAATTTGATTAATGTTGGGGCCAATCGCTGGGCACTAAAAGCGGAGCTGGGTTTTATCGCTCCACTGGCGCCCAAGTGGTTGTTTGAACTTGATCTGGGCGTCTGGATGTTCCAGGACAATGATGATTTTTTGGGTTTTACCAAGGAACAGAATCCTATCACTGCTATCCAGGCCCACCTGGTGCATATTCTTCCACGTGGCACCTGGGCATCGTTCGATGCAAGTTATTACAAGGGCGGGCGGAGTACGTTAGCGGGCAGGCGGCTTGATGACCTGCAGCGCGACTCGAAAATAGGTGTGACCCTGGTCTATCCGTTTGCCCACAAACAAGCCGTTAAAGTGGGTTACTCTGTTGGCTCACTCAATGATAGCGAAGAAAATTTCGATGTCTGGATAATTGCCTATTCGCGGATATTTTAGCTATAGCGTTGTTGCCTGTGGCAAGAATACCTATACGTTAAAGCGGAAGTGAATGACATCTCCGTCCTGGACAATGTAGTCTTTGCCTTCCAGGCGCCAGCGTCCTGCATCCTTCGCGCCTTGTTCACCCTTGTGGCTAATAAAATCATCATAGCTAATGATTTCTGCGCGGATAAAGCCTTTTTGAAAGTCCGTATGAATGACCGCAGCGGCTTCCGGAGCTGTTGCGCCCACTTTTACCGTCCAGGCCCGCACCTCCTGTACGCCCGCGGTGAAATAGGTCTGCAGGCCCAATAGCTCATAGCCGGCACGAATAACCTTGTCCAGCCCCGGTTCGTCCATGCCCATATCGTTGAGGAATTCCAGGCGTTCATCATCTTCAAGCTCAATGATTTCGGATTCCATCTTGTTACAAATTACGACGACTACTGCGCTTTCCTGCTTCGCAATAGCGTTTACGACCTCGAGATAGGGGTTGTTATCGAAGCCCTCCTCATCCACGTTGGCGATGTACATTGTGGGTTTTATCGTCAATAAAAAAAGCTGTTGGGCCAGTTTTTGTTCGTCGTCATCCAGGTCTAATGATCGTGCTGGAAGCGCTTCGTTCAGGTGGGGTAGCAGTTTGTCCTCAAGCAGGGCTTTCATCGCGATGGATTCTTTGTCGCCGCCTTTGGCTGTGCGGATGACTTTTTGAAGCTGTTTTTCACAGCTTTCGAGGTCGGCCAGGGCCAATTCGGTATTGATGACTTCGATGTCGGCCTGCGGGTCAATCTTATTGGCAACATGAATAACGTTTTCGTCGTCAAAACAGCGTACAACATGTGCAATGGCGTCGGTTTCACGAATATTCGCCAAAAACTGGTTGCCCAGGCCTTCACCCTTGGAGGCGCCCGCTACCAGTCCGGCAATGTCGACAAACTCCATTGTGGTGGCAATTTCTTTTTGGGGTTTGACCAGCTCGGAGATTTTGCTTTGTCTTGGGTCGGGTACCGGTACCACGCCTTCATTGGGCTCGATGGTGCAAAACGGGAAGTTTTCCGCGCCTATGCCGGCTTTGGTCAGCGCATTGAATAAAGTAGATTTTCCGACGTTGGGCAGGCCGACGATGCCGCATTTAATACCCATGGTAAATTCCTTGCTGTGGCGCGGCTCAGGCCGCGCTAAAACTGTGTAAATGGGTCATCGCTTTGGTCTCATCCCCGGCCAATAACAGGGGGAGGGCGGCGATGGCCTCATCGATGGTGGCGTCAATACGGCTGCGGTCTACCTGAGAGGGAGCTCCCAGTACATATCCGGTGACTTTGGAGGAGTGACCGGGGTGACCAATACCTATTCGCAAGCGATAAAAATTCTTGTTGTTACCCAGCGATGGCACGATGTCCCGCAGGCCGTTGTGCCCGCCGTGCCCGCCGCCGCGTTTAAAACGTGCTGTACCGGCAGGAATATCCAATTCGTCGTGTGCGACGAGGATTTCCTCTGCTGATATTTTGTAAAAATTCGCCATCGCCGCTACAGCCTGGCCGCTGCGGTTCATAAATGTTGTAGGTATCAACAGGCGAAGATCATTGCCAGCGACATTGATGCGCCCGGCTAGACCTGAAAATTTGGATTCTGGCTGTAGAATTGTGTTGTTTTGACGCGCTAGTTCGTCAATAAAATCGGCGCCCGCATTGTGTCGAGTGCCCCGGTATTCACTACCGGGGTTGCCCAAACCAACAATCATTTTGATAGTTGCTGTCAACGCGAGTGCCGGTTACAGCGAGGAAATTATTCCTCGCTGTCGCCTTCCTCTGCTGCCTCTTCTTCAGCAGGTGCTGCAGCGTCTTCGTCTTCATCAGCGCCGCCTTTCGGAGCATTGATAGAAGCGATGGCCAGATCGTGATCATCGCCCAGCGCCAGGGCAACCGAAGTTACGCCTGCAGGCAGTTTCACTTCCGATAAGTGGACAATTTGGCCCACTTCAACATCTTGCATATCGACTTCGACATACTCGGGGATATCGGTTGGCAGGCACAGTATTTCGATTTCTGTTACCTGGTGCTGAACCAAACCTCCCTGCTCTTTGACGCCAATACTGCTCTCTTCGTTCATGAAGTGGAACTGTACATGAACCTTAATGGCCACTTTATCGTCTACACGCATAAAGTCAGCGTGTATTACGGAGTTTCTGGCTGGATTGCGTTGCAGGTCCTTCAGAATCGCTTTTTCCTTCTTGCCTGCCACATTGATAGACAGTACGTGGGAGTAGAAGGATTCGTTTTCCAGGCTCTTTTCCAGATCCTTGCGGATAATGGTCAGTGGCTGTGGCTCTTTGTCTCCGCCGTAAATGATTGCGGGGATTTGATCTGCCAGGCGACGCAGGCGGCGGCTCGAACCTTTCCCTTTGTCTGCTCGGACTTCTGCTATTACTTCAAATTGGTCAGACATAGTCATGACTCCTTTGATAATGCACTACAACCCCTTCGACCGGCGCGGTAATGCGTTGCTGTAAACGATATTCCTATTGAAACATCGCGCTAATGGATTCCTCGTTGCTTACCCGTCGCATGGACTCTGCGAGTAGGTCCGCTATGGTGAGTTGGCGAATTTGACTCAAAGTCTTCGCCTCTTCACACAGGGGAATCGTGTCTGTGACCACCAACTCATCAAGCTGGGAGCCTCGAATATTTTCCATTGCTCGCCCCGACAACACCGGGTGGGTGCAGTAGGCGACTACCTTGGATGCACCGCGCTCCTTTAGGGCGTCGGCTGCCTTACACAAGGTGCCTGCGGTGTCGACCATATCGTCAACCAATAGGCAGGTTCGGCCTTCAACTTCACCGATCAGGTTCATCACCTGCGCTTCGTTCGCCTGTGGACGGCGTTTATCAATAATAGCCAGGTCAGCGTCGTTCAACTGCTTGGCAATAGCTCTTGCTCTTACAACACCGCCGATGTCTGGCGATACCACAATCAAATTTTCGTAGTTACAGGCGACTATGTCGTCTTTAAGTACCGGTGAGCCATAAATGTTATCCACCGGACAGGCAAAAAAGCCCTGAATCTGTTCAGCGTGTAGATCGCAGGTTAGTACCCTGTCTACGCCAACGCTAACCATCATGTCTGCGACTACTTTGGCCGTAATAGGCACGCGCGCTGAGCGTACCCGTCGATCCTGCCTCGCGTATCCAAAGTACGGTACAACCGCAGTGATACGGGTGGCTGATGCTCGGCGCAAGGCGTCGATCATCACGATCAGTTCCATTAAGTTGTCGTTGGTCGGTGCACAGGTCGGCTGTAGGATGAATACGTCCTTGCCGCGCACGTTTTCGTTCAACTCGACAGCGACTTCGCCATCGCTAAATTTACCAACGTCGGCTTTACCCAGAGACAGGTAGAGCCGGCTGGCAACCTTTTGCGCCAGTTCAGGGTTGGCGTTGCCGGTGAAGACCATCATTTTTGAGGACACAGTGATGTACCTTTCAACTCTTTGTGATGAAACCGTTGTCCATAAAAAGAGTGCTATACATCGTCGATGTATAGCACTTCAATATGGCTGGGGTGGCAGGATTCGAACCTACGAATGCTTGGATCAAAACCAAGTGCCTTGCCGCTTGGCGACACCCCAATAAAACTTTTGGGTAAATACGGTACTTCTTACGACTTATGCCAAACCAGGGTGAACGGGCGAATAATTTAAGCCCCGGGCTACAAACCCCTGCCACTTTTCGGGAAGCTCCCCGTATGCGGCCTGCGCCTCTGCTCTGGTGTCGAAACTGGCGAAAATACATGCGCCGGTACCGGTCAATCTGGCCTCTCCAAAATTATCCAACCAATTCAGTGCTTTATCTACCTCAGGGTAGAGTTTTCTGACAATTGGCTGGCAATCGTTTCGGGAGTCCCCCTCAAAAAAGGACGCCATTTTGATTGCAGAGGCATCCCGTGTCAATTGCTCATGGGAAAATATTTCTACAGTGCTAATTTGGCAGCCTGGAATTAATACAAAATACCAGGATTCAGGCAGTTCCTCGGGCGTCAGGATATCACCAATCCCCTCCCCCCAGGCGGTTGTTCCGGCGACAAAAACCGGCACGTCGGCACCCAGGCTGGTACCCAGGTTTACCAGTTCCTCAATACTAAAGCCCAAATCCCATAAATTATTCAAAACCAGCAAAGTGGTGGCCGCGTTGGAGCTGCCGCCGCCAAGGCCGGCGCCGGTGGGAATCTTTTTGTCGATCGTGATATGCGCCCCGAGCGAACCCCGTTGCAGCTTGCGTGCCGCTCGAATAATCAGATTGTCGTGCGTGGCAATATTCAGAGCGGGCATATCCAGGGTTATCTGGCCACTGTCATTGGCCGTAAAGCTCATGGTATCGCCCCAGGCTAGCAGCGCGAACAAAGTTTGTAACTGGTGGTAGCCATCGGGCCTGCGACCGGTGATATGCAGGAATAGATTCAGTTTGGCCGGAGATAAGACTGTGAGTGGTGTTCCCATTAGACGGCCTTTGTTTTCCAATTGCGAACAATCAGGCGAGCCCGGCTATTCGATCGTTCGATCTGTAGGTTCGTGGGTAAAGTATAGGGCCCGAACTGGCCATAATTTTGGTAGGTAATGGTCCAGCCAAACTGTTCAAGCGTTTTAAGCAAGCCCTTTTCGACCTCCAGCTTCTGAATATTGCCGCTGGGCGCAGGGACGCCCTTTAACCAGTGCTGTAAGGCTTGCAAGGGCAGGTCCCAACCGGTCTCTTTGGCTATCATTTCCGGGCTCGATATATCGTAGCTACTTGATGTGCCAGCTTTATTTATTTCGAGGGTTTTACCATCGCTGGAAATTTTTGTTGCGCCCAGCCCCAGGGGGCCGCTGAGGTTGAGGTCGGTGTGATTATTGCGCTGTGTCCAGGACAGGGAGACTGACTCGGAGTGATCCGCTTTACGCAAGGCAACTTTGCCATCTGCGTGCCAGACCTCCAGTCGTTGTAGCTTGGCCGACCGTTCTTTCCAGTCTTCATCGGCCGATGTTTGATTTGGTTGTGTTGAACATCCAGTCATGACTAAAACCATAAATATTGCACAGCAGCACAGGCAGCGGTGCACTTACTCGGGTGCTCTCGTTACCGGTAATTGTAAGTCCGGGACGCCAAGACGCTTTAGCGTCGCGACCAGAATTTCATGTTCCGGTGCTTTCATGAGTGCAGCACGCCAGATATTTTTTGCGCCTTCAATGTCGCCCGTTGCCCACAGTACCTCTCCAAGGTGCGCCGCCACCTCCGGGTCGGGGAACTTAACATAGGCCTTGGAGAGATAGCGCAGTGCCTCCTCGTAGCTGCCCTGGCGGTAGAGTACCCAGCCCATACTGTCGAGAATCGCAGGCTCCTCGGGGTCGAGTTCAAGCGCTTTGGCGATTAAGCCATGGGCCTCTTCGTAGCGTTCTGTGCGGTTCGCCAGGCTGTACCCCAAGGCGTTCAAGGCGGTTGCGTTGTCGGGCTCCTGGGCAATGATGGTGCGCAAATCGCTCTCCATCAGTGCCAGGTTGTCCTGGCGTTCCCCCAACATAGAGCGGGTATATCGCAGCGCGGTAGATTCGGGGAAATCCTCCAGCGCTTGATTCAACAAGGTCATACCCGCGTCCACTTTGTTCGCTTTGGCGAGTAGGTCCGCTTCCAGGGCATACAGCTGGGCCCTTTTATCTGGGCTGCGGCTTCTCAGTGCCTCAAAGTAGACCTGAAGCTCGTCGGTCTGATCTGCTGCGAGCATAATTCTGCCAACGCGATTGTTGGCGCTGAAAAAATCGCCCCCATTCTCAACCTGTTTGTAGTGGTAAAGGGCGTTTTTAGGCTCATCCTGTTGTTCGGCAATGCGTCCGAGGTAGTAATGGGCTTCATCCGGTCGCTGGCCTAAATCCAGCAGCTGGCGCAAATAGGCCTTTGCGGTGAGGTAGTCACCGGTTTCACGATTAATCAGCGCCAGTGAAAACAGCAGGTCGCCATCTCTAGGGGATTGCGCTGACATAGTTTCAAACTGTTTTCGGGCGGCATCGAGGTCTGTGCGCGTGAGCAGCCGTGCGTATTGCATCCGCAGGCGTTTATCATCCGGGTTAATTTCCAACGCTTGTTCCATGCGCTTAAAGGGTTTTTTAGCGCCCTGATCAACGAGCACTTTCGCCTCCAGGAGTACGGCCTGGTTCTGGTAGGGCTCAAGTGCAAAGATAAGCGCTATCTTCTCCAGCGCTGGTTCATTCTGGCCTAACTCTTCATAAATAAGGGCTTGGGTCAGGAGCAGTTGCACATCATTTGGAAACTCCAGCGCTAGCGCGTTAACACCTTCAAGTAATTCTTGCTGATGTTGTTTATCCAGCTTGTGAAAGCCGTTGAGCACAATAGGGTATTGCGCTTTGGCACCGCCGCGGCTGACCGTTGCCAGGTGCGGTAGCGCTTCCGGGGAGCGCCCTTTGCGCGTCAACAGGTTTGCCAGCGTATTATTGGCCTCGACATTGTCGGGCTCAGTTTGTATCCACAGCTGGACCGCTTCCAGGGCGGCTTCTTCTTGCTGCAAAAACTGCGCCAGGTGGGTGGTGTGTGACCGCACGCCCGGGTCATCAAGCTTGTGCGCTTGCTCGAGGTAGTTTTCCAGAGCCACGTCATAGGCGCGGCGCCTGAGGGCGAACTCAGCGAGTAACAGCGGATATAAGCTGTCTTCAGGGATGGCGCGTTCAGGTGGCGCAAGCTCTTCAGCGCTTACCTGGGGTTCAGGGGCAGCGACAGGCGGCGAGTCGGGAACAACTGGCGCCGGTGTCGCACAGGCCAGAAGTAACGAGGAGTAACACAATAAAGTAAAAGGACGAAACATAGCGATATACAGCGAATTAACTCAGCAATAAACCCCCTAATGATGACACAGGTAGCCAGTGAAACCCACACCGGTGATATACGAATATCGACCTGGTACGGTGTGGTTTTGAACACGGCTTTCAGCGCGGCTTTTTTACATATACCTAAAGTCTGCAATTTGGCGCGGAACTTGCTAAAATTATCAGCAAAATTCGGCCAATGTGCTATGGTGCGGCGCTTTTGTCTCACTGGGTCATTTGTCTTGGCGAACCTGCTGGCAAGTTACGGAGTTTGTATAAACCAGTTATGAATCTGATTGCCCTGGGTATCAACCACAATTCTGCTGCTGTTGAGGTGCGTGAACGCGTTGCCTTTGCCCCAGAGCAGGTGAGCGAGGCATTGGCCGACGCCTGTGGTGACGTGGGGCTGGATGAGGTTGTTATCCTGTCTACTTGCAATCGCACCGAGCTGTATGCCGTTCCTACCGACGATAAGGCACCTGCCGACAAAGCTCGGCAGTTGATTTTGTGGATGGCGAACTACCACCATCTTTCGGCCCAGGAGTTGAGTGATTGCGCTTATCACTATGAGGCCGAACAGGCTTTGCATCATATGATGCAGGTTGCCAGTGGTCTGGACTCCATGGTACTGGGCGAGCCGCAGATTTTTGGCCAGATGAAGTCTGCTTTCGCGGTAGCGCGCTCTTCAGGCACTATCGGGGCTGAGCTGGGCCGCCTGTTTCCACGCATATTCTCGATCGCCAAACGTGTGCGTACTGATACCGCGATTGGTGAAAATCCCGTGTCTGTGGCCTATGCCGCGGTTGATCTGGCGGGGCATATTTTTGCTGACCTGAAAACCACAAGTGCCTTGTTGGTTGGTGCTGGAGAGACCATCGAATTGGTGGCCAGGCATCTTATCCAGGCTGGTATTAACAAAATTGTGATTGCCAATCGAACGCTGGGTAGAGCGCGTGAGCTGGCACAGAAATTTGGCGCCGAAGCGGTTCTATTGTCGGAAATTCCCGAACAGCTCGTCCACTCGGATATTGTTATTACATCCACAGCCAGCCAGTTGCCAATTTTGGGCAAGGGCGCAGTAG
>JBALVT010000179.1:0-8703 GCA_036961345.1 Halioglobus sp. | reverse complement strand
ATTCGCGATGTTGACAAAAAAACAATCTGGGAGCTGGCGGCAGAGGTGGTGGCGATTGCCGGTAAGGCGCGCGATCGAAAGTTAACCCCGGTGCAAATGCAGGGCGGTTGTTTTACGATTTCCAGTCTGGGAAATATTGGTGGTACGGGATTTACGCCGATTGTTAATGCACCGGAAGTGGGGATTCTTGGGGTGTCCAAGGCTTCGATACAGCCGGTGTGGGATGGCTCAGAGTTTCAGCCTCGCAAATTGCTACCGCTGGCATTGTCCTACGATCACAGGGTGATTAATGGCGGCGATGCCGGGCGCTTTTTTACTCAATTGGTTTCCCTGCTCAGTGACATAAGGCGTCTTGCACTCTAACTCAGGGAGCGGCCTCATCCTGCAAACCTGATACGTTTATTGGCACGGATACTGCTATAGTCATTGCTGAAGGTTCTTACTGGAGTGGCTGTGGAATACGACAATACGCTGGACGGCTTGCCCCAGTGGCAAAAGCGGCTGTTACAGCGTCACCATTTACCCCCATCTTATCTGGCCAGTGCACAATATTGGTTTGATCCGCTGGCAGAATCGATTGTTATGCACCAGCAAGGTGCACGGCGTCCGTTGCTGATTGCTATCAATGGTTCTCAGGGGTCCGGGAAATCTACGCTATGTGCGTATCTTGAAATGGCTATTTCAACCAGATACCAGCTGAAGACGGTTACCCTGTCCCTCGATGATTTTTATTATACCCGCGAGCAACGGTTGGCACTCAGTCAGGATGTTCACCCCCTGTTACTAGCCCGCGGCGTTCCAGGTACCCACGATATAGCGATGCTGGGAGATGTTCTGAACAGCTTGCTTACGCGCGATAACAACGAACCCGTTACGATTCCCCGCTTTGACAAGTCCACGGATGATCGTATGCCGCAGCCGGAAGAGTTTTCTGGGCCTGTTGATGTTGTGTTATTGGAAGGCTGGTGTCTGGGCGCCAGGCCCCAGCCCGTTGAGCAATTGGCTGAGCCCATCAACGCCCTTGAAGAGAATGAGGATCCCCACGGAATATGGCGCAATTATGTGAACAGCATTCTTGCGAGAGATTTTCTGCCGCTGTATCAGCAAGTGGATTATTGGGTCATGTTACAAGCTCCTGGTTTTGAGTGCGTCTATGAGTGGCGGCGTGAGCAGGAGGCAAAGCTGGGCCTGGGCAAAGGTGGTAAATCCGGTAAGCGAATCATGAATGAAGTTCAATTGGCGCGGTTTATTCAATACTACGAAAGATTAACCCGGGAGTGCCTGAGGGATCTACCAGAGCAGGTCGATCAGCTATATGTTCTGGATGAAAACCGGCGGGTAACAGCCTCGCACAAATCAGCGGGGTTTTCAGAGTGAGTCGAACTGATTCCGTGATTCAGTATCTGGTGTTTACAGATCTGGATGGCTCTTTGCTTGATCACCGCAGCTACAGTTACGCGCAGGCGCTGCCACAGCTGTTAAAGCTTGAGACCATGGGTGTCCCCATTATATTTGTTAGCAGCAAAACTGGCGCCGAAATAATGCAATTAAGGCAGGAGATGGGTAATGCGCATCCATTTATTGTCGAAAATGGCGCTGCTGTGCTAATTCCGGAGCATTATTTTTCTGCTCCACCGCCTGAAAGTCGCCTGGTGGATGGCTACTGGGTCTACGAAATGAGCGAGCCCAGAACGCGCTGGTTGGAGCTATTGGCTTCATTGGAAGGCGAATATCCCGATGAATTTGATTATTTCTATCAAGTGGGTTCTGCCGGGATTGTAGCGATGACAGGCCTGACACTGGCGCAAGCCGAGCGGGCCAATTCAAGACAATACAGTGAGCCGGTGCGCTGGTTGGGAAGCGAGCAGCGCAAAGCGCGGTTTGTTGAGTGCTTGTTGGAATTCGGTGCGTCGGTCCAGACTGGTGGGCGATTTATGGCTGTATCGGGAAAGCACGACAAAGGGCGCGCGCTTTCCTGGCTGCGTGAGTTGTATAAAAATGCCAGTCCAGGTGCAGACATTTACGATCTGGCCGTCGGCGATAGCAACAATGACTGCGCGATGCTGGAGGCTGCCGAATCAGCCTTGCTAATTCGTTCTCCCGTACATGATTTTCCTATATTGCAGCGCGGTGCGCGAGGCGTTATTCATAGCGAGGAAATGGGTCCGGCTGGCTGGACAGAAGGTGTAGAGAAATGGCTGTGCAGTACGCGCAGTTCCAGAGACCAAAAAAGGGTTTAATATGGGCGATTTTTACCAGAATGGCATTATTACAACGCTGCACAATTTGCGAGGCAGGTCACTGGAAGAAATGGAACGCGAGTTGGTTTCTTTTTCAAAGCAGCGGCCCATGGGTTTGATATTGCCGTCGCTGTATTCCGAGTTGGAGGGGGATGCGCTCCCTGCCATTGTCGAACATCTCAAGCAGGTTCCTTATCTGAGTGAAATCGTAATTGGACTGGACCGCGCCGACCAGCAACAGTATCGACAGGCGCTGGATTTTTTTGCTGGGCTTCCCCAGCCGCATCGAGTGTTGTGGAATGATGGTCCCAGACTTATGGAACTCGATACACGACTTCAGGAGCTTGACCTGGCACCGAAAGAACTCGGCAAGGGCCGCAATGTCTGGTATTGCATGGGGTATACCCTGGCGTCTAACAAAGCTGAATCTGTTGCTTTACACGATTGCGATATTCTCACCTATGATCGATCCTTACTTGCACGCCTGATTTACCCTGTTGCCAATCCGCGTTTTAACTATGAGTTTTGCAAGGGCTTTTACGCCCGTGTTGCCGACGGGAAGATAAACGGCAGAGTCAGCCGGCTGCTGGTTACGCCGCTGTTGCGAGCGCTCAAGAAAACCTTGGGCGACATGGAGTACCTGGACTACATGGACAGTTTTCGCTATCCATTGGCGGGAGAGTTTTCCTTTCGGCGGGATGTTCTAAATGACATCCTGATACCCAGCGACTGGGGCTTGGAAATAGGCGTTCTTTCAGAGATGTATCGCAACTACGCCAACAACCGGCTCTGCCAGTCCGATATCGCTGATGTTTATGACCATAAACACCAGGAGTTGTCTGCCGACAGTGATCAGGGTGGGCTGTCCAAAATGTCGATCGATATCGCCAAAGCCCTGTTTCGGAAGTTGGCCACTCGCGGTGTGACCTTTAATACAGAAACCTTTCGCTCTCTAAAAGCCACGTATTATCGGGTAGCTCTTGATTTTGTTGAGACTTATCACAATGACGCGGTAATGAATGGTCTCACGCTTGATATTCATGCTGAGGAAAAGGCTGTGGAACTCTTTGCTGAAAATATCATAAAAGCGGGAGAGGCGTTTCTCGATAGTCCCATGGAGCGGCCCTTTATTCCGAGTTGGAACCGCGTTATCAGTGCGGTGCCCGATGTTCTTGAGCAGTTACTGGAAGCTGTTGAGGCCGATAATGCTGAGTTTTCAGGGTAACGTTTGTGGTTGAAAAATTGAATGCCCTGGAGGATCTTCGCGGCCGTATTTGTCATCACATTGATGCAATCTATGGTGATATTTCGCAGGGGCCGGAATTTGACGGGCTCGCCAATGATTTGATTGAATTAATGCGTCTGGGCGATGTAGAGCACAGCGCGCCGCAGCAGGCTAATCATTGGGGCCAACGCGACGCGTTAATGATTACCTATGGTGATAGTCTTTTATGCGAGGGGGAGAAACCCCTGGTGACCCTGAGGCGGTTTTTGCAACAGCGTATGAAAGGTGTGATATCCGGGGTACACATGCTGCCGTTTTATCCCTGGAGTTCCGATGACGGTTTTTCGGTGCTTGATTATTCGAGTGTCAACGAGTCGCTGGGCGACTGGTCGGATGTCAGCGCAATAGCCTCAGAGTATGATTTGATGGCGGATCTGGTGATCAATCACTGCTCCTCGCGCAGTCTATGGTTTGAGAATTTTCTAAAAGGGTTGTCTCCCGGTAGTGGCTATTTCTACACGGCGTCTGTGGATGCAGACGTAAGTCGTGTGGTGAGGCCCAGGACCAGTCCTTTATTGCGTCATGTTGAAACCGTGAACGGCAGCGAATATGTGTGGTGCACTTTTAGTCACGACCAGGTCGATCTGGATTTTCGAAATCCAGAGGTATTGAAAATTTTTGTCTCCATCTTGCGTGATTACCTGGATAAGGGCGTGCGTATTTTCCGGCTTGATGCGGTGGCTTTTTTATGGAAAATCCCCGGCACAAGCTGTTTGAATCTTGAGCAAACGCATGAAATAGTTCGTCTTCTTCGAACGCTTATTGAACATTCGCGCAGCGACGCAATACTCATCACCGAGACCAATATTCCGAATCGAGAGAACCTGTCTTATTTCGGCAATGCCAATGAAGCGCATTGCGTCTATAACTTTTCTTTGCCGCCGCTGTTGGTAAACACTTTGATTACCGGCGATTGCTCGTATCTGAAGCAGTGGATGATGACCATGCCACCGGCGCGCGATGGAACAGCCTATTTTAATTTTGTCGCCTCCCACGATGGCATTGGCCTGCGCCCTGCCGAGGGCTTGCTTTCAGAGTCGGAGCTGCAGTCGTTGGTCAGCACCATGCAAAACTTTGGGGGGCATGTTTCATGGCGAGCATTGGAGGATGGGCAAAGTAAACCTTACGAAATTAATATTTCACTCTTTGATGCATTGCGCGGTACCAATAACGGGCCGGACGAATGGCAGATTGAGCGGTTTGTTTGCGCACACGCCGTCATGTTTGGTGTCGAAGGTATTCCCGCTATTTATATACACAGTTTTCTGGGTACGTCGAATGATTATTCGCGGGTGCAACATACGGGACATAACCGGGCTATTAATCGTCATCAATGGGATTACAATTCGCTACTGGAGCAGTTGGACGACCCAGGTTCAAACCATAGCATTGTGTTCGAAAAGATAACCGCTTTGTTGAACGTGAAACGCGCTCAGCCGGCGTTTCATCCCAATGCAACACAGTTTACCTTGCAGTTTGGTACCAGCGTTTTTGGATTCTGGCGTCAGAGCATAGATCGCACGCAGAGTATTTTCTGTCTCCACAATATCAGCCGGGCGCCGCAAAAAGTTGTGCTGTCTGATATCAACCTAATTGGTACGCAGAACTGGATGGATTTAATTTCTGGAAAATACTACGAAGAATCGGACGAGGTGCTGATGCTAACACCGTATCAGAGTGTGTGGATTACAAATGTTACTGATGATGGGTAGTCCAGCCCCAGTGTTTTTGAATGTTTATTTGCAATGCGTCAATGTCATCCTGGGCACTGGCGTATGCCGGCCACAGGCACGGCTGTAGTTTAGACAGCGCGTCCAGAGTTTGGTCCGGCCAATCGGATGCACGCAGCGCGTGAATGAATTTCAAAGTGCGGAAGCCATCAAACCACTGATGGAACTGCCGATTAAACTGCTCTTTTGATTTCCCCTGTTTGTGACAGTGTGCAATAGCACCTTCCAGCCCCATTGTTTTTAGGAGTGCAGCTGCCGTTGATGCAGCTGCGTGTGTAAGGCCCGCGTTTTCCAGCAGCAGTGGCAGCGATTTGAGCGGCTCGCAGAATAGGCCGGGTGCAACTTCCAGCCAGATACGTAGTGCCTCGAAACACTGTGGATGGTAAAAAATCGCGCCCCCGAAATGTTCATCTGACATGAGTATCTTCTCTACTGCAGGGCCAGTGCCGAATGGCACTCGCGCCGACGCTCTCGAAAGAAGTTCGATGGTGCTGCCTGTTAGTCTGGTAACTGTGCCTGTTTTGGCGGCTTTATTGAGTAAATAAAAATCCTCGCCGCCAGCACGTTTCGGGAAGCCCCTTACCTGTGCATAGTGATTGGCTTTGATCGCCAGGGCGCTGCCCAGGGTATGATAAGCGTAGGGTGATTTTGCGTATTCCAGCCCCAGTACATAGTGGTGTAAACGCAGTTCATACAGTGTTGTGGCAAGGTGAGTCGCAGCACTTTTTCCGGCAACATGTATAAACGGATACACGGCAGCCGCAGTATCTGGCTCAGTCTGTGCCAGGCGCTGAAAATAGTCAGATGGCAGCGTGGCATCGGCATCGCTGCAACAAATCCATTCGCTTTCAATAAACTGCCTGGACTGCCACAACAGTGCCAGGTCACAACCGAATTTTCTCGCCAGGCCCACGCCCTGCGCAGCAGATGTTGGGCCCAACAACCTTTCCATATCCAGTAAATAAAGCTGTGTCGAGTCGCTAAGGTCTGAAAGTTCGGTCGCGCCCGGCAGCGTTTTTTTCAGTTTGGCAATGGCATCGCGCAGGGGCTGATTGTCATCCCCGTTTGGCGACAGTTTTGTGTCCTTCACTGGGCTGGTGTCAGATGTATACCCAGGCTCAGGTCGATTCAGAACCACAATCACGAGTGTGCGTTCCGATCCGCCGGTAATTGAGTTGAGCCTATCAAGAAATGTAGGCGACTCGGCGTAAGCGGGTATTACAAGCACGTGTTGCCAGGGCTGTGCGCCAGGTGGAGGGTCGGGGAGATCCGACTCTATGTATCTTTCCAGGTAGCGCGCCAGAGCGGTATTTCGCTTCATAGTACCTAGTGCAGGGCGGCCCGTATCGGTAGGCTGGCGACAATTCCAGCCTCTATGTCCAGCAGTTCATTCCAGCGTTGTTCGACAATCGCTTCGCCGATATAGTTTTTTGCCAGTTCCAGAAACAACTCGAAGTGGCGCTCCTCAGAACGCGCAATGGACTGGTAGAATTTTTTCAGCCCGGAGGGTTCAAGCGCCTCGGCTACCAAGGCGAAACGCTCCGCTCCCCGGGCCTCGATAATACTGGCGGTGAGCAGCCGGTCCAGTAGATATGCCTCGCTCTCTTTGCGTATGACTTTACGGAACTCGATGATGTACTGGTCCTTCTCATCTGCAACGGTAATAAGGCCTCTGCTGTGAATCCACTTTACGACTTCGCGGTAGTGGGTCAGTTCTTCTATCGCCAGGTCTGCCATGGCGATAACCAGTTCTGTGCGGTCTGGATAGTGAGACAACATCGATATCGCCATCCCCGAGGCCTTTTTTTCGGCGGCAGCATGATCCAGGATAAAACTATCGAAATCGTCTATTACCGCGTTTGTCCAATCGGACGATGTGGCAAAGCGTAGGGGTGAAGTGGGCATTACTGGGGGCCGCTGCAGCTAAAAGAGCCGTATTGAACGTGAACTGCGGGCGAAAAACAAGCGGCAGATCATCTATATCAACAGGGCAGAACCCTCACTTTGCCTGTGCTAAACTGCCCGCCTAATATTCATCCAGACCAGGAATCGACACCGAAATGATTATTAAACCTCGTGTCCGCGGCTTTCTCTGTATTACTACCCATCCCACTGGCTGTGAGGCCAACGTGAAAAACCAGATGGATTACGTCAAGTCCCAGGGTGACATTGTCGGTGGCCCAAAGCGGGTGCTGGTCATAGGGGCTTCCACGGGGTACGGGCTGGCCTCGCGTATTTCTGCAGCTTTTGGCTCGGGTGCCTCTACTCTAGGTATATTTTTTGAAAAAGAGGGCACGGAGAAAAAGCCAGCCACTGCCGGTTGGTATAATTCAGCGGCGTTCCACAAATTTGCCGAGCAGGATGGCTTATATGCCAAAAGCATCAATGGCGACGCCTTCAGTGATGAAATAAAGCAAAAAACGATTGCGACCATCCGTGAGGATATGGGGCAGGTCGACCTGGTTGTTTACAGCCTTGCCTCACCCCGTCGGCAGCACCCGGTAAGTGGTGTCGTGCATAATTCCACGCTCAAGCCCATAGGCTCAGATGCCGTACAAAAAGGTGTGAATACTGATAAGGAAGAAATTCAGGATTTTCACATTGAGGCGGCCAGCCAGGACGAGATCGATAACACTATAGCGGTGATGGGTGGTGAAGACTGGCAAATGTGGATAGACGCATTGGATGATGCCGGCGTACTTGCCGACGGCGCGAAAACGACAGCCTACACTTATATCGGCGATAAACTCACCTGGGATATATATTGGCACGGCACAATTGGTGCGGCCAAAAAGGATCTCGACAAGCGCGTTGTACACATCCGTGAAAAGCTTGCTGCCAAGGGTGGTGATGCGCGGGTTTCAGTGTTAAAGGCGGTGGTTACCCAGGCCAGTGCTGCCATTCCGGCTATGCCGATCTATCTGGCGGTGTTGTTCAAGGTGATGAAGGCGCGCGGCATCCACGAAGGGTGTATCGAGCAGGTAGATGGATTATTCCGTGAGAGCCTTTATGGCGATTCTCCCTACCTTGATGAAGAAGGTAGATTGCGCGCTGATAGAAAAGAGCTCGACCCCGAGGTGCAGGCAGCGGTGGGGGAACTCTGGGATCAGATCAATACCGATACGCTTCGAGAGCTGTCTGATTTTGCCGGTTATAAACGAGAATTTCTGCAGTTGTTTGGCTTTGAAGTTGACGGCGTAGATTATGAGGCGGATGTTAACCCGCTTGTTGCAATCAGGAACATGGTCTAAAACGATGATGGATCACGGCATACCGTTTCGCTTAAATACTCGAGTTCGACGCCTGGTGGCACCTAATCCCGGAGTTATGACGGGGCCGGGGACAAATACCTATTTGCTGGGCAATGAAGAAATTGCTGTACTGGACCCCGGGCCTGCTATTTCCGAGCATATCGAGGCTATTTTAAAGGCGGGCGATGGAAAAATTC
>JBALVT010000178.1:0-8704 GCA_036961345.1 Halioglobus sp. | reverse complement strand
GAGTACCCAAGTCGCATGTGCAGCAAGTTGAAGGATGGAGCTTGCACGTTGTGGCTGTCTGAGACGTAGTAGTCGTCCTTGCCTTCCAGATCGGCTCGCAAATAGAAGCCAGCGCCAATATCAAGTCGTCCGCCCAGTGCGTATTGGTAAGCGGGAGCGTGTGCCTGTTCGCGACCAGACAAATCCTCGCCGTTGGCAGTGGTGTAGTTCTCAAATTCGGTTTCCAATAAGCCCAGATTGGCGTAGAGGTTCAGGTAGTCCAGGGCCAGCCACTCCAGTTCGAGCTCCAGCCCATAGTTAAAGCCTTCAGCGGTGTTGTTTATGTAGTCTATAAAAGCTGTGCTGCCGTCCTCTCGGACGATTCCAAAAGAGCCGCTGACCTGTTGGTCTTCCCTGTCCATATAAAATAGTGCGAGCCGGCTGTTAACACGGTTTTCGAGAAAACTGGCCTTGTAACCTATTTCATAGTTCAAAAGATGTTCATCGTCGAAATCCTGGACGCTGCGGAGTTGATCGATGATTTCGGGGTCGTCGGTGGCACTCATGCTGGCCAGTATCTGCGCATTGATGCCATAGGCCTTGTAGCCTCTGGAGACGCCGCCGTAAATCATGCTGTTGTTATCGAGTTGATACTCGAGAACAATCTTGCCGCCCCAAAGGGTTTTGTCCAGATCTGTATCAACACGGTTATTGTCCTGATAATCCGTTTTGCGGTTTTCCACACGCAGGCCGGTTATCAGGCTCAGGCGCTCCGAGAGACGGGAATCCAGCTGCCCGAAGGCTGCAAGGGTGTCAGTGTCGTAGTCGCTTTCAAACGAATTGTCGAGGTAGGTGTAGCGACGTTGTGCATCTTCCCTGTCGGCCAGGTAGTAGAGCCCGGCTACCCAGTCAGTCGAATCGCCAAATAGCCGCGAACTGTCATTGGAAAGAACACGTAGTTCAGCGCTGTAACTGTCCCTGTCGCGTAAATACCTGTCGGTAGAGGAGTATTCCAGTTCCGGGGCTATACCCACGTAGCTCCAGTCTTCATCGTAGCCGTAGTCAGTCTCAGATGCAGCCCAGCTCATGGATGCTTCGAGATCTAGCGGCCTGAGAGCACTATGCCATTTGAAGGCCAGGGCAGTTGACTCCTGTGTATCCATGCCTGGTTGGTCGGATAAGGTATGGCGTGTATTGTCCAGAGAGAACGCATCGTAGCCGTTGTCGATATCGACGTATAAGGCGTTGATATCCAGAGAGCTGTTTTTACCCGCAAGCCAGCGCAGTTTTCCGCGGATACTGGTTTCGTCGCGATCGTTGGTATCGTCCCGGTTCAGGAAGTCGTTTTCGATAAACCCGTCGCTTTGGTAGGTATTTACGGCTATTCGATATAAAAGCTCATCAGCGACTAAAGGACCACTGCCAACGATACCTGCACTCCAGGTATTGTATTCGGCCATTGTCGCCTCCATTCGGAGGTAGGGCTGGTCAGTGGGGTCAGCGGTGCGGACATTAATCAGGCCGGCCAGCGCGTTGGCGCCGTGTAAAGTGCCCTGGGGGCCGCGTAAAATTTCAACCTGCTGGACATCAAACAAGGTACCGGCGCTGCCCAGACCGCTGAAATCTATTCCGTCAATCACAAAGCCGATAGAGCTGTTTAACGGCTCCTGAAATTGACTGCGCTCGCCAATTCCGCGCACCTGATAGAAACGGGCGCGAGAAGCACCGCTGGCAAAATTGACATTGGGTGCAAGGTTAAGAATATCTTCCAGGTGTTGTGCGGCGCGCTGCTCAATGGCATCCGCCGTAACGACACTGCTGCTGGCAGCCTGGTTTTGCAGTGAAATGTCGCGAAACTCTGCGGTTACGATGATTTCTTCAAGGGTGGCTTGCTCGGCTGTGGCGTTGAATGTGGCCAGGCCAAGCGCAGTAACTGCCAGTAGCGGGTAATATTTCACAATGGTTCTCCTCACAAATTATGTGGATTAGAGAACCGGTTGGGCGTGCGTATTGGACATAGTACTTTAGACCTATCCCTACGCCGGTTCTAACCGGATCAGGTTCAAAGGGTCCACCAATTGGTATCTCAGGCCGCAGCCTCCCCTCAGGTTTGCATCCGGAGTATAGGGTGCTTACACTAACAATCCAATAACTATAACTCGGGATCTTACCGGGGTGTGTTATCAAAAATGGGGTTTATGATGGCGGGTGATGACATTCCAGGCAGCGAGGATGAGCACGTTCAGGGTGCGCCACCAGTATCGTCGAGGTCTGAGCAGCGTCAGCGCCGGCTCACCGAGCGCCTCAGTGTAAATAGTTATCTTTGCAGGCAGATTAATCAACTGGAGCTAATGTTGCTCCAGTCTGCTGATATATTTTCTCTTTTCGAAGTTTTGTTGGTTAGTTTGCCGCGGCATTTCGATCTGCGGGTGGCTGAGCTGTGGATGTATGACCCGGAAAATATCTTATCCGATATGCTCTCCGGAGCACATCGCTATGGTCATCACCTGCAATTGCATGAAGACGCCTTCACAATGCAGGAGCTTTATAGCCTGGAGCCCGATATAGTTTTGCTGGATGCTACAGATCCTCGTATGTTTGAAATTTTGAAAACCGCCCATGGCGTTGACCATTGCTTGCTGTTACCGCTGATGGATTCTGGCAGGCTGGTAGGCAGTTTGCATGTGGGGGCCCCAGAGTTCTCCTTTGAAGTCGGTGATCCGGAAGAAGACCTGCTCGCTCACCTGGCCTCGGTTATTTCCATTTGCCTGAAGAACTCCATTGCCAGGCAGCAGGTGAACCAATTAACAATGCTTGACCCGCTCACTCATATCAGCAATCCACGTGGCTTTGAGGCAGATATTTCCCGGGAGATATACCGCTCCCAGCGGATGGCCACGCCGATATCCGTTTTAATGATGGAGATTGACGAATACGAGGAGCTACTTGAGCATTACGGCGAAGTCAGAAGCCACTTTGTGCTTAAGAAGGTTGCTGAGCGTGTGTCCTCGGATCTTCGGGCCACAGACTCAATGGCGCGTTTCTCGGGTTCAAAAATGGCCGTGTTGCTGCCTGGCTGCGGTGAGGTATTGGGTCAGGAAGTGTCTGAACGAATGCGTAGGGATATTGAAGACTTTGCTGTCGATGATGGCAGGGGCGCAATCTTGCACGTCACACTCAGTCTCGGTCTTGTGACCTGGGAGCCCTCTCAATATCCCGCTGTGGATATGGCGCGTTTGGCCGTGCAGATGCAGGAAACCTCGGACAAAGGCTTGCAGCGCGCCCAATCCGAGGGTGGCAATCATACTAATATGGCAAGGCTTAGCGCTTTGCTTGTTTAATGGAGTTTTGGTAAGTGAGTAGCCTTGAAAACCTTTTTGAAAATAATCGCGACTGGGCGGAAAGCATAAAAACCAGCGATCCCCTGTTTTTTAAAAAGTTGGCCGCGCAGCAATCGCCTGAGTACCTTTGGATAGGCTGTTCTGACAGCCGCGTGCCCGCCAACCAGATCGTTGGCTTGTTGCCCGGTGAGGTTTTTGTGCATCGAAACGTTGCCAATATGGTCGTACACACTGATTTTAATTGCCTGACAGTTTTGCAGTATGCTGTGGATGTACTGAAGGTAAAACATGTGATTATTGTGGGTCATTATGATTGTGGCGGGGTCAGGGCCGCTTATGAGGGCGCTGACAATGGCATGATTGATAACTGGCTGCGCAATATCAAAGATGTGCAGTACGCTAATCAGGCTCGCATTGATGCTTTGGCCGATGACGACGCCCGGGTGAGTTTGCTGTGCGAGTTGAATGTAATGACCCAGGTATCCAATGTGTGTCATACCACGATTGCTCAGAATGCCTGGGATCGCGGTCAGACTCTCGAAGTGCACGGCTGGATCTACAGCCTGCGTGACGGCCTGTTAAAAGATTTGAAATGCTCTGTAAAAGGTGCGGATCAGGTTCCCGACATCTACCGTGTGACATCCGCAAAAAGCTGAGCTATCCCCCGTATGGGTGATGATCCAGCCGGTATCTCTTTTATAATACCAGGCTGTCCCAACCTTTTTGAATGAGGTAGACCCAGTGCACGCACCCGTGGAAATAGCAGGCAAGAAAATTCTGATCACCGGGCCTACGGGTCAAGTCGCCGAACCTGTCGTGGCCGCCTGGGCAACTCAGGCGGATGTGTATGCCCTGGCGCGGTTTTCCCAGGACGAAGATGTGGAAAGAATGGAGGCCCTGGGGGCTACATGCCTGAAGGTGGACCTCGCTGATCCGCAGGGTTTGTCTTCGGTCCCGGATGATTTTGATTATGTATTAAATTTTGCGGTGGTTAAGACCGGAGATTTTGACTACGACCTGGCGGCAAACGGGGAGGGTGTCGGTCGACTAATGTTTCACTGTCGTCGCGCCAAAGCTTTCCTTCATCTTTCTTCTACCGCGGTTTATGAATACGCTGGTCACGAGGCCCGCTTGGAAAATTCACCGCTTGGTGACAATCACCGTGTGATGTTTCCCACTTACAGCATAAGTAAAATAGCAGCTGAAACGGTCTGTCGGTTTGTCGCCCATCAATTTGATATTCCAACGACTATCGCAAGACTCAGTGTTCCCTATGGCGATAACGGCGGCTGGCCATATTTTCACCTGTTGATGATGGAGCAGGGCATGCCGATCGACGTGCATCCGGAGTCGCCCAACAACTACAATCTGCTGCATGTCGATGACTATCTTGAAAAACTGCCCCGGCTGTTGGCAGCGGCTACACCGCAGGTCACGACTGTCAATTTCGGTGGTTCCGATATAACCAGCATCGAACAGTGGTGTGCCTACCTCAGCGAAATAACGGGCTTAACCCCTGTTTTTAATGACAACCCGCGAGCTTTTGGTAGTTTGAACATAGACACCCAGCGAATGCATGAACTGATTGGTCCCACCGAAGTTCCCTGGAAGGAAGGTATCTTGCGCCAGGTGAGGGCACTCGCCCCGCAGCTGTTGAAGGAGTAAACATGTCAGTCGAGTCGAGACTTGCAACGCTGGAAGCCATAGAAGATATACGCAAACTCAAAGCACGCTATTTTCATGCCTGTGATACCAAAAAGCCCGACCTGATTAGAGAGTGTTTTGCTGCCGGTGCAATTGATTTGCGCTATGGGCGAATAGGCAATTTTACGGATCGAGAGCAATTGGTCGATATGTTTTCAAAATTGGCGTGCCATGATCATATTGTTGAAATGCATCACGGGCAAAACCCGCAGATTGAAATCCTCGACAAAAATTCGGCCACTGCGATCTGGGGCTTGTATTACTATCTGGTTGATACTCGTGCTGCAACGGTTACGCAGCTGGCAGGGTTTTATGAAGATGCATACATTCAGGTGGAGGGACAGTGGCAAATGTGTAAGTCCTGGTATGAGGTCTGTTCAACACAAATATTTGACTTGTCAGATGGCCTGGCGAAAGTCATTTTTGCCGGTGGATCCGCACCTTCTGAACTGGATGATCCGGGCAAACAAGCCGGCTAATCGGCATTGCCGTTTATTTGCCATGCAGAGTTCGAGATGAAATAGATGACCTATAGTAATTTGCTGGCCCCGGGCCGTATCGCCGAGCTGGAACTCCGCAACCGTATCATCATGACGCCGATGGGGACTAATCTGGCGCAGGCCGACGGTCACTGCGGGGAACGTTTGCAGGCGTATTACGAAGCCAGGGCCCGCGGAGGCGTGGGAATGGTCATCGTCGGGGTTGGCGCTATAGCGTGGCCGGCCGGCGCCTGTAATCCCAATCAGGTTGCAATCTCCACCGATGAATTCCTTCCCGGCTTGTCCGCGTTGGCTGCCAGGATAAAAGCACAGGGCTGTAGAGCAGCGATTCAAATCCAGCATGCTGGCAAGGTGGCAGTGTGCGATATTGCCGCGGGTAGGCCTATGTTGGTGCCTGCGATACCGAAAAGTTCTCCCGATGAGATGACGGCTGCGCTAACACCCGAGGAGCTCGGAGCGTTCGTAAAGTCCTACAGTAAAAAAGGCGCTAAAGTGGAATACAAAGTCGCTGATAAAGCCGATATCAACTGGCTTATTGAGCGTTTTTCCGATGCGGCGGACCGGGCAAAGCGGGCCGGTTTTGAGGGCGTGGAGTTGCACGCAGGGCATGGTTATATCCTCTCGGAGTTTTTGTCGCCTCACGTCAACACGCGGGATGACGAATACGGTGGTTCACTCGAAAATCGGACCCGGTTGTTGCGCGAGGTCATCGTGGCCGTAAAAACCAGGGTGGGAAAAGCGTTTCCAGTCTGGTGCCGGTTGGACTCGCTGGAATATCGTGTGGATGGTGGTATCTGTTTTGAGGACGCAGTGGCGACTGCAGTCATTGCCGAATCTGCAGGCGCTGACGCAATACACGTCAGTGCCTACGCGAATCCCTCCTCGGGAGTCGCTTTTACCGAAGCGCCGCTGGTGCACGAGCCTGGTGGATATCTTGGGTTTGCCGCCGGAATCAAGAAGCAGCTAGCAATACCTGTAATAGCCGTAGGGCGAATTGAGCCCGAAATAGCCGATGCTGTCATTGGTCGATCAGAGGCCGATTTTGTCGCGATGGGCCGCAAGCTTTTGGCTGACCCGGAGCTACCCAACAAGTTAATGCGTGGGCAGGCCTCCCAGGTGCGCCCTTGTATTTATTGTTATAGCTGCGTAAGTCGCATTTTTGTCAACGATCATGTGCGCTGCGCAGTCAATGCTCAGACGGGATTTGAAACCGAAACGCTAATAGAGCCTGCGCGGGAAGCCCGCAACGTTTTGGTGATTGGCGGCGGGCCGGCAGGCATGGAGAGCGCCAGAGTAGCGGCACTCAGGGGGCATGCAGTTACACTGGTTGAGCGTAGCCAGGCGCTGGGTGGAACGGTTTACTTTTCCTCGATTGTATACGCTGAAAATGGCCGCCTGATTGACTACCTCGCGGGGCAGATGCAGCAATTAAATATTGAGGTGCTTCTCAATACCCGTGTAGATGCTGATTTTCTCAAGGCGCAATCGCCAGAGGCGGTGGTTGTCGCCACTGGCGCACGCCGCGATGCTCTGCCGATACCGGGAGCGGATTTGAACCACGTATTCAGTGGCGATGAGCTTAGAGCGTTGATGACTGGCGAGCCAGGTGCGCCAGCTTTGGGGAAACTGAGTTTACTGCAGCGATTACTGTTGGCTAGCGCCGGCGTTTTACGTCTAACCCGCAGTGCAAATCTCATGCGTCGGCTTAGCCATCTGTGGATGCCACTTGGCAAGCAGGTGTTAATTATTGGCGGAGGTCTGGTGGGGGTAGAACTTGCAGAATTTCTAGCTCATCGGGGCCGTAAGGTGGTCGTGGTGGAGTCGGGGGAAAAGTTTGGTGTAGAACTTGCCCTGGTCCGCCGTTGGCGAGTGCTGGATGATTTGCAGCGACTGGGTGTGGTAATGATTAATAACGCCAAAGTGGCGCGTATTGAGCCCCGAGTCGCTTGGATTGAGGTTGATGGTGCGCAGGTGGATATCGCCGCCCACAGTGTGATTATTGCCGCTGGCGCTGCGGCCGATTTATCAATAGCCAGAATCAGCGAGGGTCTGGGTTTTGATACGCATGTCGCCGGAGATTGCGATGGGGTGTCTTATATCGAGGGCGCTATTCGGTCGGGGCATGCCGTTGGCCGGGTTTTGTAAGGAGTGGTCAGTCGATGACGCCGGAGCGTATTGCGAGATTGAGGAGCGTGCTGAATAAGCGGCAACCAAGTCTCACCATAGTGACGGATTTCGTGAACAAGCAGCGAAATTTGTCGGCAATTATTCGCAATGCCGATGCCGTTGGTGTTATGCGCGTGAGTGCGGTGTTGGGGCGGGAGCGCTATAAAGGTGCTTTTCGCGGCACTACCATGGGATCTCATCGATGGATAGAAGTACAGCGCTACGACGCTCTTGTACAGGCGCTTGAACCACTGAAAAAGCAAGGTTTCCAGGTTGTGGCCGCCCATCTTTCGCCTGATGCTGTTGATTATCGTGAGCTAGATTACACTCGTCCAACAGCGCTTCTTCTGGGTGCAGAGCGCCGCGGGGTAAGTCCCGTGGGTCAGGATTTGGCCAACGCTACGATTGGGGTTCCAATGGTGGGAATGGTAGGGTCATACAACGTCTCAGTCGCCTCAGGAATTATTTTGGCGGAGGCGCAGCGTCAACGCCAGATCGCGGGGCTGTATGAAAAAAGGCAAATTGATCAAGAGACCTACGACCGCCTGTTTTTTGAATGGGGTCATCCGCAGATTCGAGACTACTGCCAGCTGCATGGATTACGCTATCCCACACTTGATGCCGAGGGTGAGATAGACAACCCTTCGCGCTGGTATGCCCAGGTGCGCGCTGGCACCGCTATTAAAGCCATTGCTGTATCGCCAGAGAGGTCCTTATGAACAACCTGCTTATCATATTGTTTTTTTTGTTTGTTGGTGTTGCATTGATGGTGGTTCTTGGCGAGCGGTTTGCCAAGCCGGCAGATCCTGAAAAAACTCAGCGAATAGCGCGTTGGATAATGCCGCTGGTGGGTTTAATGCTGGTTTTATCCGCGGGGCGGTATTTTTTTAATCCCTGAGTATGCGCACAAATGCGTGATTTTTGATTCACCCCGGAGGTTCTAAATGTCCCATTCACCACTTGAAAAGCTTGAATCCGGGGTCTTATGGGATGAGTTTTGTGACCAGCTAAAAG
>JBALVT010000177.1:0-8735 GCA_036961345.1 Halioglobus sp. | reverse complement strand
GTTATTCTGTTCAGTCTACACAAAACGGACAATGCTTACAGCTTAAGCACAGCTTTAAGCGGCCCGTTAAAAGCGCTGTTAAACGTGCACGGTAGCCTGTTCGAGCCAGCGGCGATCCGAATCATCAAGTAACGGGGCGAGAGTTTCCCGAACCTTATCGTGGTAGTTATTCAGCCAGTCAATTTCATCTGCGTTTAACAGCGAAGGCAGCAACAATCGATTATCAAAAGGTACCAGCGTGATGGTTTCAAAATCCAGCATTGCACGATCTCCGCCGCCACCCGAGCATGTTCGTACCACTACAAGGTTTTCGCATCGAATGCCAAAACCGCCATCGCGATAGTACCCTGGCTCGTTGCTGATGATCATTCCCTCGCACAGGGCCACAGAACTACTGGCCTTGGAAATGCGCTGGGGTGCCTCGTGTACGCTCAAAAATGAGCCTACGCCATGACCGGTACCATGATCGTAATCGAAGCCCTCTTGCCACAGGAACTGCCTTGCGAGCACATCAAGCTGGGTGCCGGTAGTGCCGTGGGGAAACTGAGCCTGAGCCAAGGCAATGTGACCCTTCAACACCAGCGTATACATATGGCGAACATCGTCACCCGGATCACCAATTGCCACTGTGCGGGTGATATCTGTGGTGCCATCAAAATATTGAGCGCCGCTGTCTACAAGATAAACGCTATTCATCGGCAACTGCGCCGGAGTACCGTTCAAGTGATTGTAATGGCACATCGCGGCATTCTCTCCCGCTGCCGATATGGTGTCGAAAGAGAGGTCCTGAAAATACGCACCGGATTGGCGATACGACAACAACTGGTCCGATAAAGCTGCTTCATCGTGCAGTCGCCCGGCTCCTACTTCGTCATCCAGCCAGGCCAGAAAACGTATTTCAGCCACAGCATCGCGAATGTGCGCATTGCGGGCACCCTGAACTTCCACTGAGTTTTTGCAGGCCTTGGGCAAAAGCACCGGGTCTGGTGCATCGATCAACGTCGCACCGCTGGCTATTAGCGCCAGTTGCGTCCAGGCGTTAGCCCCTTGAGCATCACCCAGCACAGACATTCCGCTATAGCGCACAAAGACTTCTTGAGCGGAAGTTTCTGGTAACACTTCCACACCGGGGCCTACATGTTCATCAAAACCTTCCGGGATTCTGTCGGGATCGGCAAATAGCACCAAAGAGCCATCGGCTGATAACATTGCAAAACTTTGCACAACAGGCAGGCAGGGTATGTCAGTACCGCGGATATTCAACAGCCAGCTCACCGAATCCGGCGCAAAAATAAGCGCCACATCAGCATTGCGCGCGGCAATGTCAGCACCAATGCGACGACGTTTTTCCACACTCGACTCACCCGTGTAAACAAGCCCCTGAAGTATGGCAGCTTGAATAATTGGCGCGGGTCGATCGATCCAGCAACGATCAATTATATTATTGTTAAGCGCGCGCATTTCCTGATCGGTAGCACGAAAAACATCTACAGCAGAGCGCTGCCAGGCCAGTGAATGAAGCCTGGGGTCATAAGCTATTGTCGCTCCCGGTTGCAGCTGTTTTTGCAGCCATTCAACATGGGGTTCTTCGATGAGCTGATGGATTTCAAAAAACTCGGTGGACACTTCCTGGCGGACCTGCACGGTGTAGCGACCATCGACAAATATCGCTGCTTTGTGGGCCAAAATAATCGCAACACCGGCCGAACCGTTAAAGCCCGTTATCCATTTAAGCCGTTCATTGTGGGCGGGAATGTACTCCCCGAGATACTCGTCGGCCCGAGGTACAATAAAAGCGTCAAGGCCGGCATCTGACATCAGCGCTCGAACGGCCTCAAGACGCTGGCCCATTGAGTTCACTCTTCGAGTAGATCGAAGTCTGTTTTTGAGATGCCGCAATCAGGGCATTCCCAATCTTCTGGAATATCGGCCCACAAGGTTCCCGGCACAATTCCATCACCTGGTATACCCTCAGCCTCATCGTATATAAATCCACAAATTACACATTCGTACTTTTTAAAATCACTCATAATCTTACTGCTCTCCTGAAAAAAGGTAGGTTAACTAAATTCGCGGGGCAAATTATACGACACTCCGGAGACAAAAAACGGCGTATTTGACCAGGAGGCAGCAATAGCCATTAAAGTTGTCCATCAAGCACAATGCGGTACCCGTCAGCTTCGGGTTGCGCAAACAAAGACATGGCTTGGCGCAGCTGGTCATCCAGGCCAGAATCAGCCTCAACGAACACGTCCACTGCGTAATCACGCTCTCTCAGTTCGATGCTCCCGCGTGCCGCTACCGCGCCACTAATGGTTACAATCTCGCCGATTAATGCCTCATCTTGTGGCTGCGAAAAATCCACGGCGTAGCTACCCAGAGGTATCGAGCCAAGCGATGAAAGCCACGCCGCATTACGCCATACAATCTGCCCCTTACTCGAGTTGGGCATGCCACTGCGGATGTTTACATGCTCCGCCCGCAGGGCAATATCGCCCTCCACTTGTAGCGGTGCGTATTGGCGCAACAACTGAGCCGATATTGTGGCATCGAGATCCGCTATATCAATATCGATTTCTTCCACATCACGCAGGGTAAGAACGCCGGAAATATTCTGAGCACCCCAGTGACTCTCCAGTGCAATGGTGGGTGAGAGTGTCAACAGTGTCATAGGCTCAAGATGCCACTTAACATTGCCAAGGTTCAAATAGCCATGACCGACCCTAACCAAACACTGCGCGGCCGCGCCGCGCCATAAACTGCCACTAAAACCGTGAATTACCAGGACATCTGAAGAGACCAGCTGCCCCAAAAGCCTTGCCGGAGCAGATACAGTAAGAAGGACTAACAAGATTACGAACAGGGCGATGCCCGTGCGAAAATGCGGCACCGATCAAGCTCCCTGGGCAATACGTACGCTGGCATTAATCCTGCCAACTGTTCCAGCCTGAGTAATAGACACCTCGCGCACCAACAAACCCTGATTGTATTCCATATCGTGCAGCCAGCTTAAGAAATCATCAAAAACAGCACTCTCCAGCCGAACCTGTATTTCGCCGCGACTGTTGGGTTGCAGACGACTCACCGGTAACTTCAGATTACGAGTGGATTGATTGATAACCGTGGTGAGATTGCGTTTCTGGCTCACAGTTTGTCCGCTATCGCGCAGTCTCATAACCTCCGACACCATAGCATCTACGCGCTGCAAAACTTCCACAGCGCCGCGATTGCGTATCGCCATTTCCTCCTGCTTGGACGCGATGGGCGCCCAGACCATAAAATACAGCAAATAACAAACGACCACTGTAGACATTAACAATAGACTGAGTTGCTCTTGGGGATTGAGGCGGGAAAACCAGTTGTTCAAGAACCTGCTCCTATTCTCAGCCGGGCTCTGACCTGATTACCCTGTGCATTGCTGCTTTCCATCACGGCTTCAAGACCACTCTCCGTCATTTGGGTACGTATTGCCTCAACAGTCTCAAAATCCGCAGCCGTGATGTTGATACGCATGTCACCGCCCTTATCGCTGTAATTAATGCTGGCAATGGAAGTGCCGGGCTTGGCCGCCACTATTTCACCTACTCGATTCAGCAATTGTGTAAAGCCGCTGGATTGCGCGGTGCCGCGCAATGCATCCAACTGCCGCCTTACCTGCTTCTCCGGATCAACCAGGGCCCCCTTTGGAAAAGCCCGTCGATAACTGCTCTCGATTGCACGGCGCAGCTCGAGGTTCTCCTGTTCCAAATCCATATAACTGGCATAACCGGCTACCAGCTGCAAGGTAAAGGCAGCGACTAAAACCGCTGCCACGACTCTCCATTGCTTCCACCAACGCTCCAGGGGCAGACGAAGAGCAAACTCGCCCTGTAACAAATTCACCGTCACATCATCTTCCCGGGTGAGCATAACGGCGGTGCGGAAATCGCCTTTCCGCCACTGCATCAGCTCTTGAACAGCCTCGGGAAGAAGCTCTTTTTCCAGCGCCTGATCCGCTCCATACACAATCACTGTATTGGGCGCGACGGATCCATTCGCCAGTGCCGCACCCAACATGCTTGCAAGGAGATCACATTCAATACTGAAACCCACAGCGGCACCGATTCGGACAATGGCGTAATCGGACTCAATCACCAAGACCCACTCCCCTGGCTGCCAGGGCAGTAACTGAGGTTCGCTCACCCAGCGATCTATCCCGGCGATTGGGGCTAACAACGCCTGCCAGTCATGCATTTTTTGCTTGGCACAAACAGCTGCACACAAACTGGTCTTACCCAGCAATACGCTGGCAAAATGCAGATCGTCAACGTCACTTACCAGCCGCTCTTCCAGAATAAAGGGCAGCGCTTTGGTGATGTGTTTTTTTTCTGAAGCACTGAAATCGGAGGTCATCAGGCTTACATCTGTGCCGGGCACGGCAAAACATACAGCAACGCGCGGTTGCTTTGCCCACTCATTTACCCGGTCAAAGACCTGCTGCGAATCCAGAACCTCATAGCCCTCTTCCGCCCCCGGCCGATACCAGACAAGTTGGTCATCTATCTGTCGAATTATAATGCTGTCGTGCAAGTTTCTGGCTCCTCAATTCGACCAAAATTAGCGTTTGATCGAGAGACGGTGTGAATTGCTCGCCCCTTGCGCTCCAGCACACTGTACAAGCGCGCCTGCCGCTC
The DNA here is from genome assembly GCA_036961345.1 of Halioglobus sp. Lineage (GTDB taxonomy): Bacteria > Pseudomonadota > Gammaproteobacteria > Pseudomonadales > Halieaceae > JBALVT01. Next base: position 4,062 of record JBALVT010000177.1, on the reverse strand, counting down.
GGCAACTTCAGCGGTTGCAACCAACAAAAAATAGGCAGAATTCACGCCTAGCAGGTTCGTCATTGCACCGAGTTTTTTGCCCTGGAATACCGGGTGCGCAAGAAAACTTGCTATATCGGCAATACTGCCGGAGCATCGAGCTTCAAAAAGGGCATCTGCGTCCGCTTCGCTCAATGGTTGCAAAACGTCATCTTCGCCAAACGCTCGCAGCAGAATTCGCGGCGCGGTGTGTATATTCACAGCGATCACATCCTCGGGTAAAACAGTAACCCATGGAGACAGGGCATAGACAATTTCCGGCGTCATATTTGCGACGGCCATGAGCTCGCTAACGCTGGCCATAGACCGGTTAGCGGCACGATAGGCCGGGGTTTGCGAAGAGTAGTAGTCATCCTCTGCGCCGTTGTCCGCCACATTTGAATTTGCATCAAGCCAATCCCCAATTGACTGGGTCAGCACTATTGCTTCGCGCTCTCCAATTTCAAGTTCTGGAAGCACTTGCAACAGGCGAATGAATTGCTGTTGCGAGGCCGTGTAACGCGGTTTTTTATTACCCGTATTACCACTCGGCACGAGCGAGTTCAGGTTAAAACGGCCCTGCAGGTCTTCCAGGGACCCCTGGAGATACCCATCCACTCGGTTTCCCTTGGCAATTGAATAGGGTTTTGCCGGCCCCGCCCAAAACTCGTTCAGATCATCCTGGGGTGTCTTACTGATTTTGTCTTCGTCATAGTCGGCTATAAGTGCCATGGAGGCGAGATCCTCAGCGCTTAACAGGTAAGCATAAGCCTGTTCAGCAACAAACACATTGGAGCCGCGCTGATAGAACAAAATAAATTCGCTTTTCATAGCAACGATAAGCGCCGTACACAGCGCGAAGACCAAAAGCGCAATGATGAGGGCCGCTCCACGCTGACCGGAAATATAAGCCTTGTTAGATTGGGGGCAAAGCATACAAACGCCTGACCTCTCCAATATCTTGTAGCTGCATCCGAATTTCGACCGCCACCGGCGGTTCCAGCAAAGCGCCGAACTGTCCGTTGCCGTCTATCCAATTGTCCCGCCAGTTCTTGGTATCAAGACTCTTGCCGTCATTGCCGGTTTCGACTTCAGAAAGTGAAGCAAGAAAACCCAGCTCAAAATACTCGACACCTTCGAGCAATTTTACACGCCGCGCCTGCGTATCACTGGCGCGATCAAGCACAGCATAACTTTCGCGCCACAGTGCATCTTCCTCTAGTAGATAGTTAACGCGTTGCAGCGAACTGCGTTGTTGAGCCTGAGAATTGTGCCAGCCAGAACGCGTAAAACTTAACAGAAAACGAGACGCTTCTCCGCCCGTCATCGCCGCCTCAATCTCACCGAACTCGTCCCTGACTGGACGTTTGCTAAATTGCTGTAAATCCCGGGTCACAATGCTCCATGCCCGATTTATTTCGTAGGTCCGATTTGCCGTTTCGCGAGTACTTTCCACGCCTGCCATCACAGTCGACAAACTGGCGTAGGCAATACTGGCAACAAATGCTGTAATCGCCAGTGCAATGAGAACCTCTATCAGGGTAAAACCAGATTGTGGACTAACCTTCACCGGCGCCACCCCCCTGATTAGCCAGGGCATCAACCGCCAGATCAGAGGACAAAAATATGGCCAGTACGATCAATGGCTCATCTACCTCATCCTCATTTTGAGCGACCTTAATTTCAATTCGATGAAACAAGGGGGCATCTGGCATTTCTTCACTGGCTTGCCACCAGTGCCAGTCCCTGCCAGCCATCTCCTGTACACCGCTATCTTTACCCACTGGCAGACGTCGCGTCGCCTCTGCAAGTATGCGAATTTCTGTCAATTTGTTCGCAGCCACAATATGGGCCAGAGACTTGTCGCGTAGATAGGCCGTACCGTCGATTTGCTGGTTGAGAGCAACCATAAGCGCGGGTAACGCAATTGCAACAACCGCGAGCGCAACCATCACCTCAACCAGGGTAAAACCCCCAGAGCGCACTCGAACGATGCCAGCGCTAAGCCTCATCGGGTTCCCCACGTAACAACAGTTTAAAGCGGCCGAGCAGGTCCCACTCAACCACCCAGAGTATTTCCCCATTCTCACTGGACCTGAATTCGAGGTAACCAGGGGTTGTTTCACCACTGGCATAAAAGACGATCTGGGGAACAGGATTTTCCGCTTCTGTTTTTACTCCAAAATCAGGGACAGGCAAGTCCTCCAGCGACAGATCAAGCTCCACCTCGGGGGGAAACTCCCGGGGCGAAAACAGATCGCGATCACGTTCAGGTTCCCGCCATTCCTGCCCGTCTCGTTGCCGCCAGGAATAGCGGTAAAAGGAAGCGCGCCCGGAATCAATTCGCTCTATAAATAGCCCCATATCCGTGCCATTCATTTGTGCTTCGTCCAGGGCATAGGAAGAAAGATTTGCCAAGCTGCGTATACTTGCCTCCAGCTTTAGATCCTGACCGCCAGAGTTTACATTCAGGGTTACCAGGGATGTGACAATCATCACAACAAAAAGCGCCACCAATAGCTCCAGCAAGCTGAATCCACGTTGCGCGGTACTCCTCACAAAAGGTCTACTCGGACTCCGCCCAGTTTCCAATGTCTGCATTTTGCCCCTCACCACCGGAGAGCCCATCCACCCCCAGGCTATAGATGTCCACCTCACCATTTTCTCCCGGGCTCAGATACAAATAGGGACGGCCCCAGGGATCAAGCGGCAAGTCGGATAGATAACCACCGGTTTTGAAATTTCTCGGTTCCGGATCGATTGTGCTCTTGGAAACCAAAGCCTCCAAACCCTGCTCTGTGGTCGGGTACACAAAGTTGTCCAGTCTATAAATTTTCAAAGAGGTCTCGATTGACTTGAAATCGGCGTAAACCTTTTGCACACGAGCCTCATCGGCACGGTTAAGAACGGTCGGAGCGACAATGCTTATGAGCAAACCCATAATCACCAGAACCACCAGAATCTCTACCAGGGAGAATCCATCCTGGCGGGTGTATCGATTGTTTAATACCTTCATATAACTACTTCACCATCGTATTGAGATCAAAAATTGGCAGCAGTACGGCAAGCACAATGGTTAATACCATGCCCCCCATTACTACAACTATCACAGGTTCGAAAATACTCATCATTGTACCCAGCGTCATCTCCAACTCTCGTTCCTGATTGCTTGCTGAGCGATCCAACATAGATTCCAGTTCGCCACTGGTTTCACCACTGGCAACCATGTGAACCATCATGGGTGGAAAACGGCCACTGTGCTGCAAGGCTCGATGCAAACTACTGCCTTCCTGAACACGCTCTGCCACTATTTCACTTTCCGCGCGCAGCACCAGGTTGGTTAGCACCTGGCCCGAGATTCTTAACGACTCCAGCAAGGGAACGCCACTGGCCATCAAGATGCTCAAAGTGGATGCAAAACGGGCCGTATCCATGGCCGTGACCAGACCTGAGATACCTGGCGTTTTAAGCAATACCGCATGCCAGAGTTTTTTGCGCCCAGGGTCTCGCAGCGCCCGTCGAAACAGCGTAACAGCAAGAATTATCGCAGCGAATATCCAAATACCGTAATCGCGCAGAAAATCACTGCTTGCGATCAATACCCGGGTGAGCAACGGCAGAGTTGCTTTGGTGTGCGCAAAAATACCCACCAGTTCCGGCACAACAAATACCATGAGGGCCACCACCACGGCAATTGCCACTCCAACCAGGATAATAGGATAAATCATGGCCATCTTAAGCTTCTGCTGCGTGTATTGGCGCTGCTCGCTATAGTCCGCCAGCTGCTCCAACACCGGGCCCAGAAATCCGGCATGTTCGCCAGCGGTCACCATGGCACGATACATTTCACTGAATACTTGTGGGAATTCACCCATGGCATAGGCCAGGGTATGCCCCTCGGCAACACGCGAGCGAACCTGCAGCAACATACCTTTGATCCGAGGTTTTCGACTTTGTTCGGCTGCCGCCTGCAAACATTCGTCCAATGGCAGGTTGGATGTGACCAGCGTCGCCAGTTGCCGTGTTACGAGTGCAAAGTCGCCC
>JBALVT010000176.1:0-8783 GCA_036961345.1 Halioglobus sp. | reverse complement strand
GGATAACAAAAACCCATGGGTACGATGGCGAAGGTTTTTTCATCATAAAACTGCTTATCGTCGACCTCCAACCACTCGCGTAATCGCTTGCCACTGGGATCGTCCCAGGGCACACCCGAAGCGTGTACCTTTGTCCCCGGCGCCTGACCCACAATCAAAATCCGGGATGCCTTATGTGCGCGGACAACGGGTCTCGGGCCCAGGGGCAGGCTATCTTCGCAGTGGCGGCAGGCGCGAATGTCAGCCAGCAGATCCTGCATAGGAATCTTTTTGTTGGGATCGGGCATAGCGCTTAAACCTCAGCAATCATGAGAGGAGCAAAAGTGGACGCTTATTGTACGATTTATTGCCCGCAGCGGGCACTGCTGATAGTATCGCCACCCTGCCATCCGCCCTACTTTTAGTCGCACTACTCATTTCGGAGCTTCTATGACTCGCGTCTCCCTCCTTGACCTGGAAAATCATCAGGATTTCATCCAGCGCCACATTGGGCCCAATGCCAAACAGCAAGCCGAAATGGCGCAAACTCTGGGCTACGACGACCTCGAAGCGCTTATTTCTGACACGATTCCCGCGGCAATTCGACGCCAAACCGCGATGGACCTGCCGGGCGCTCAAACAGAGCAGGCGGTGATCAAAAAACTGCGTGGTATGGCGGCACAAAATATCGTCAACAAGTCCTATATAGGCACAGGATATTACGACACCTATACGCCCCCGGTAATACAGCGCAATGTTCTGGAGAATCCGGGCTGGTATACCGCCTACACGCCCTATCAGCCGGAAATTTCCCAGGGACGCCTGGAGGCACTGCTAAATTTCCAGCAAATGGTCATGGACCTGACCGGCATGGACCTGGCAAACGCCTCAATGCTGGACGAGGGTACTGCCGCCGCTGAGGCCATGACCCTGCTGCAGCGAGTGAACAAGAAAAATCGCAGCAACACCTTTATTGTGGCCCAGGATTGCCATCCGCAAACGATAGCGGTAGTGCAAACACGCGCGCACGCCCTGGATATTGAAGTGCTTGTGGGTGACCCCAACGCTCTGCTGGCTGAAACACAGGCATTTGGTGTTCTGCTGCAGTATCCAGGCACCTATGGCCACCTCAACGACATAACACCACTGATCGAAACAGCTCACCAAAACAAAACCCTGGTTGCCGTCGCTGCCGACATCATGGCGCTTTTGGTGGTGCAATCACCCGGTGCGATGGGCGCCGATGTGGTTATTGGCAACACCCAGCGTTTTGGCGTTCCCATGGGGTTTGGTGGGCCGCACGCCGCTTACTTCGCCACGCGCGACAGTTACAAACGCTCCACGCCGGGCCGGATCATTGGTGTGTCCATAGACCGCCGTGGCAATCAGGCGCTGCGCATGGCCATGCAAACCCGCGAGCAGCATATTCGCCGGGAGAAGGCCACCAGCAATATCTGCACGGCACAAGCGCTGCTTTCAATTATGGCGGCATTTTACGCCATGTATCACGGGCCGCAGGGCCTTCGGTGTATTGCAATGCGTATCCACCGCCTGACCGCCATCCTGGCCAAAGGGATGTCAGATGCAGGCATACCCGCGGACAACAAGGGGTTTTTCGACACCCTGACATTTTCCGTGGCCGACCGGCAACAGGCGATAATCGCAAGGGCGTTGGCACAGGGCATGAACCTTCGAGCCGTCGGCGATGAAAAGTTGGCCGTTTCGCTGGATGAAACCACTTCGCGCGAAGACATCGAAACACTGGCCGATATCTTTATTGGTAAGTCGCACTCAATCAAAGTAGATGAGCTGGATAGCGAGATCGATGCGTTTGCGGGTATCCCCAATACACTCAGACGCGACATAGATTACCTACAGCATCCAATCTTCAGCGACTACCACTCGGAAACCGAAATGCTGCGTTACATGCGCAGACTAGAGGGCAAAGACATCGCACTGAACCAGGCGATGATCCCCTTGGGTAGCTGCACCATGAAGTTAAACGCCACTACCGAGATGCTGGCGGTAACCTGGCCGGAATTCGCGGGCATGCATCCTTTCGCGCCGAGCGAGCAAACACTGGGCTATCAAGCGTTACTCAAAGAACTCGAACACATGTTGCTCGAATGCACCGGCTACGACGCCATTTCCATGCAACCCAACGCCGGATCACAAGGTGAATACGCCGGATTGCTGGCAATCAAACGCTACCATGAAAGCCGCGGCGATAATCAGCGCAATGTCTGCCTTATACCCTCCTCTGCCCACGGCACCAATCCGGCCAGTGCCGCCTTGGCAGGGATGAAAGTGGTTATCGTTGAGTGTGATGAACTGGGCAATGTCGATCTAAAAGACCTTGAAACGAAGGCCCAGAGGCACAGCGAAGACCTCGCCGCGATTATGGTCACCTACCCTTCAACCCATGGCGTATTTGAAGAAGCCATTATCGAGCTGTGTGAAATCGTGCATCAATACGGCGGCCAGGTTTATGTCGATGGTGCCAACCTGAACGCCATGGTCGGCGTGGCCGCACCCGGTAAGTTCGGCGCCGATGTGTCCCACCTCAACCTGCACAAAACATTCTGCATCCCGCATGGCGGCGGCGGACCGGGCATGGGCCCGATTGGTGTCGGCGCACACCTGCAGCCATTTCTGCCTACCAATCCGGTGCAGCCGATACCGGGGTTAGATAGAAATAACGACGTGGTGTCTTCCGCACCCTATGGCAGCGCTTCAATTCTGCCGATTTCATGGGCCTATATAGCGCTAATGGGTGGCGATGGTTTAACCCTGGCGACAAAGGTAGCCATTCTCAATGCCAACTACATCGCCCAGCGGCTGAAAAACCATTATCCGATTCTCTATACCGGTAGTAACGGCAACGTCGCGCACGAGTGCATTGTAGACATTCGGCCTCTGAAGGAGGCCAGTGGCATCTCAGAAGAAGACATCGCCAAACGCCTGGTAGATTATGGTTTTCATGCACCCACCATGTCGTTTCCCGTGGCGGGCACGCTGATGGTAGAACCCACTGAGTCTGAATCTCTGGCTGAGCTTGATCGGTTCTGCGACGCCATGATATCGATACGCGAAGAAATCAGGGCAGTGCAGGACGGCAAGCTGGACGAGCATGACAACCCCCTGACCAATTCACCACACACGCTCGAAGACATTACAACCAGCACCTGGGAGCATCCCTACACGCGTGAAGCCGCGGCTTACCCGGTGGACTCCCTAAGGCACAACAAATATTGGCCGCCGGTAAATCGCGTGGATAATGTCTACGGCGACAGAAACCTATACTGCGCGTGTCCGGCGATTGACTCCTATCGGGAGGTTGTGGAATAGCGGTGGCGACCCACGGGGCTTAATCGTATATACTGCCCGCCTTTTGGCGTATTCACCGACCAGGTCCCGACGGCGGTGCCATACACTAATAGCGCTTTATAAGCCCTGAATAACCTCCTCGCTCAATCCAGTCAATGGCATTGTGGTAAAAATTTATGGCACAAACAGCTTCCCAGTCGCCTCCAAACGGCGCTCGCCTCGTCCGTTTTCTCAGCGGCCTGAATTTAGGCAAGGCAGAGACCAGACCTACGCCTTTTACTGAGAGATTGGCGCAACTGATAGACCTGCCTGACTCGATTCTCATACTGGATACACACGGCAAACTGTCGAATATGGAATTTGCTTCTGTGCCTGTTGCGGGCAAGTCAGTCCAGCAACTCTTTTTGCAAACTCAAGCGGCTATCATTGAGTCCATAGTGAAAAGCTTTTCACCAAATAGAGAGCTTTCAAGACTAAAACGACCCGTGCCACTAGACACCGCGCCCAGCGACGCTGCCCTGACCCGCGATGCCTATGTGAAGTTTTACGCTGCGCATCAACGCCAGATCGATTTAAAGGTTCAAAAATTACAGGCGCAGGTAAGAGATGTAGCGTCAGGTCTTTCACCACGTTTATCACAGCTCGCCGCGCTTGATACGGTACTTGGAGATACCCTTTCTCTGTATTCAAGAAATGCTCTGGGAGTGCTACCCAAGTTGGTGGCTCAGCGTTTTGATGACACCTTGAACGAGTATAACGCTGCGCAAAATCGACCACCGAGCCCAGACGCCCACTGGACGCCACTGCTAAATAGGTATCTTGGCGAACTGCAAGAAATGCTCTTGGCCGAAACCGAAACCCGATTGCTACCAATACTCGGATTGATCGAGACTATTAATGAAGATGCCGACCATAATGAATATGAATAGATTACTTATCGCCACCGCTTTCGCCCTGGGAGCCATCGCAGTCATCTGGATGGGCGCCGGTTTCATTGGTTCAGACAAACTGGCCCTGGCAGTCACGGTCGTTATCGGCTGTGTCTACAGTATTGGATTTGCCGAGTTGCTGCAGTTTCGTGCCGCTACTGCCACGCTGACAACAGCACTGACGAATATGCCTGAGCAGGACCCGCTATCTGACACGGCACTCCAGCAATGGCTTAACAAGCTAGACCCCTCATTACACACCTCCGTGCGTGCCCGTATCGAAGGCGAACGAGTTGGGCTGCCTGCGCCTGTGATTACACCCTATCTTGTCGGCCTGCTGGTAATGCTTGGGCTACTGGGTACGTTCGTCGGCATGGTAGATACACTCAAAGGTGCTGTATTTGCGCTTGAGGGGACCACTGAACTACAGGCCATCCGTGCAGGGCTGGCAGCGCCTATCAATGGACTGAGCCTGGCCTTTGGCACCTCGGTAGCCGGTGTCGCCGCCTCCGCCATGCTCGGGCTTATTTCTACCCTGAGCCGCCGCGACCGAATGCTCGCAACCGGGATTCTGGACGCCAGGATTGCAACCGTATTCCGTGGTTTGTCACTTACTCACAATCGCCAGGAAACCTACAGGGCTCTGCAGCTGCAGGCCCAAACGCTTCCAGATGTTGCCCAAAGACTCGATACCATGGCGCAAAACCTGGAGCAAATGGGCAATACCTTGCAACAACAGCTGCTGGACAACCAACAGCAATTTCACGAATCGGCACAATCCAGTTATCGGGAACTGGCTATCTCTGTAGACAAGTCGCTAAAAGAAAGTCTGGCCGATAGTGGACGACAGGCAACTGAAAACCTCAAACCCGCGGTTACCGAAATCATGACGGGAATGAACATCGAGGTACAAAAAACACATCAACAGCTGGCCAATACAGCAAGCGATCAGCTCATCGCGTTTGGTAGTCAATTTGAGAGTGTGGGTCAAGGCATGCTCGCTGCGTTTGAGCGCAGCACCTCGTCCTCGCTGGAACGCCAGGAGGCAGGCGACAGCATGCGGCTTGAGCGGTGGTCCAACTCGCTGGGAGAGGCGCATGAAAAAGCTTCCCGGCAAAATGACGATGCTGCGAACGTTTTTACACAAGAGCTCAAACAGGTTACGGCTGCGCAGCAGGCATTTTTTGCCACTGCAACACAGGACTTCGAGTCAATGTCGCTGGCCCTATCCACCCAGTGGCAACAATCCGGCGAACAAATGGATGAACTTAACAAGACAATGCGCGGCGAGCTTTCAAAACTCAGGGAAGATGAAGCACAACGCGGTGACGCTGCCCTCGCCCGTCTCGCCGAACTCGAGTCCACCGTAGCGTCACATCTGGGCACACTTGGCAAAGAACTTGAAGAGCCGATGACAAGACTCATTCAAACGGCGTCGGAGACTCCACGCGCCGCGGCACAGGTTATCGAACATTTGCGCAGTGAAATATCCAACAATATCGAGCGCGACAATGGCCTGCTCGAAGAACGCAAACTCATAATGGAGGATCTCAATACCCTGTCCGGTTCACTGGAGAAAACATCGGACCTGCAACGGCAAAACATTGAGAACCTGCTCAAATCATCGTCGGGTCTTCTCAATGATGTGGGATCACAGTTTGCCGGACACGTAGAGTCGGAGCTGTCCAGAATGTCTCAAGTGACCGACAGTTTCGCAGGCTCGGTCACGCAGATGTCCAGCCTTGGGGACGCCTTTAGCCTGGCGATTAACCTGTTCAACGAATCAAACAACACGCTAATGGAACATCTGGCGCGAATCGAGGACTCCATGGATAAGTCGAGTGAGCGCAGCGACGAGCAAATGGGCTATTACGTCGCACAGGCCCGGGAAATTATCGATCAGAGCATGATGTCCCAAAAAGAAGTTTTTGACGGACTGCGCCAACTCGGCGAGGAAAAACAAATCAGCTCCGCCAAGGCCAGCTAATGGAACAGCTCGAAGAAGGCATTAACCAGGACACCCCCGTTTGGGCAATTTTTGGCGACCTGATGGCAGGGCTTGTCGGTGTATTTGTTCTATTACTGGTTTGGACCCTGGGCATTCAAGTTGAGCTGGCACAATCCCTGGAAAATGAAATTCAAAAACGTCAGGCAGAAGAGCAACGTCGAATCGCTCTGGAACAGGCACTTGCCGACCCCCTGGCTACCGGGCGGGTTACCTTACAAGACGGCAAGATTGGTATTAGTGGCAGCGTCCTGTTCTCACTGAACTCAGACCATTTACAGCCCGAAGGGCGAGAATTGTTGCGCACCCTGGTAGGACCACTTCGGGTATACCTGGGAGATCGCGAGGAAATATTAATGGTCAGCGGGTTTACCGATAGTTTACCGATTCAAAAAGGCAATAACCGCTTCCAGGACAACTGGCATTTGTCGGCGGAGCGGGCCCTGACAGTGACTCGCGCACTCATTGATGACGGCATGCCGCCTTCGATGGTTTTTGCCGCGGCCTTTGGCGCACAACAACCCGTCGCATCAAACACCAGCAGCGACGGCCGCTCACAAAACCGTCGAGTAGAAATGGCCCCCGTCCCAAAGGGAGCAAATCAATAAGCCAATCGAACAACACTGATGGCGAGCAACACGCTCCGGAGCTACTTACCGCAGTTAACTCGCTCAGAGAAAACGGTGCACACCGCTTTGATCCTGTCCGGTTTCGATTTATCGAGTCTATGGCAACCCAAGCGGCCCAGCAATCACGCCCCGTCGAGAAATTGATAAACGACAAAACACTCGACGCCATCTATAGCTACACGGAAGACCTGGCAGTTGCGCGAGAACACGCCGCGACGCTCATCACCGCTAACGCCAAAGAAAACCCAGACAAGGCGCTATTGCTTCAACAATTATTCGATCAATGTAGATATCGGGAAATTGGGCGTATTACAGCGCGCCGGGGGCTCCCGGACAAGGTGGCGTTATTACAAGGCCTGACTGCCGCATTGGCGCAAGAGAAGGCCAACGTCCAAAGTGAAGACGCTGAGCTGCCCTTCTCCGAACTAATCGCCAGACAGGAAAAAGAAGCTCTGGGCCACCTAGACGCGAGTAGTGCCAGCTCCACCCACTCGGCATCAACATCAGGCTTTGAACTCAAATCAACAAAGCGGTTCAGGGACTCCAGGGCTAAAGCCCGGGCTGATCAGGTGGTAAAGCGCGCTATTGAGGAGTGTCCGGAAGACGCCGGCCCCTTGAACCCCCAGCGCCTGACGATAGATTCACTTGCGGCTATGCGCGAGTTATCTCCGCACTATCTAAACCGGTTTGTTGAGCACATCGACACCTTGCTTTGGCTTGAGACGCTGGCAAAAGAAACAAAAAGCGTGGCACCAAAGAGGACGGGCGGAACCCCTAAAAAATCAAAACGAGCCAAACCAGAGCCCTAATGTGTTAAATTTCAGCTATAAGAACAACTGAGGCTAAATAAAATGTCCACACTTCATAAAACATGCGCAGCTGTACTTGTCGCCGGACTGGCAAACATCACTTTAGCCGCAGACTCGAATCAGCTGCTATTTGGCGACACGCATTTGCACACTTCTTATTCCTTCGACGCCTACTTAAACAAAAACCAAACCGCCGACCCGGACACCGCCTATCGGTGGGCGAAAGGTCTACCGGTAATACATCCCTACAACCGCGCCAGAGTGCAAATCAACACGCCACTGGATTTTCTCGTTGTTTCAGATCACGCTGAATTAATGGGTGTTATCAGGTCCATGAACCTGGGCACAGCCGATGAGGAAGACCTTGGCCTGTGGGGCAATATCAAGCGCTGGTATAGCGTTAAGTTTTTGAATTGGGCCATCGAGCGCGGTGATGGCCCCAGTGTATTCAACTCTATATTGCCACTACCGGCGGAAAACCCAGGCAGTGATCCGGTAGCGGACCCTGCGAACATAATGGACACAGCCACATTTGGTGACACACTGAAAACCGAAACCACCGCCTGGCATGAAATTGTAGATGCCGCCGAAAGACACAATTCGCCCGGAGAGTTCACTTCATTTATTGGTTGGGAGTGGAGCTCTATTCCCACAGGTGCCAATTTACACAGAATTGTTTTTACACCTGACGCCGGCGACAAAGCCAAACAGTTTGTGCCCTATGGTTCCGACCAGAGCCAATACCCGGAAGACCTCTGGCAGTGGCTGGAAGACACCCAGGACAGAACCGGGGCCCGTTTTGTCGCAATGCCCCATAACTCCAATATTTCCAAGGGCTATATGTACGCGGAAACCACTCTGAAGGGCGCGCCCATCACAGCCGAATATGCGCAAAGGAGAATGCGCTGGGAGCCCGTTTCGGAAATCACACAAATTAAAGGAGACTCGGAAACACACCCAAGCCTATCTCCGGATGACGAGTTCGCAGACTTTGAAACCTACACACATTATATTCAACAGACTGAAGAGGAATACAAACCACAGGTTGCAGACTACGCGCGTTCAGCACTGCGACTGGGCCTGGAACTGGAGCAGAAAGTTGGCG
>JBALVT010000175.1:0-8804 GCA_036961345.1 Halioglobus sp. | reverse complement strand
GGCTGCGCGGCAAAAGCTGACCAGTAAGCAGGGCGACCTGGAGCACGTTACCGGTAAACTACAGCAAGCTGAGCAGGCAGCAGGACAAGCTATATTGCAGGAGATGTCTCCCAAGGTGCAGGAAGTGCTGCGTGAATTGATAGCGACCGAAGGCATTGGCTTGTTGCTGCAGCGTACTTCTGTCATTCACGCTGATGCGGGTTACAGCATCACCGCGAAAGTGACAGACAAGCTGAACCAAATGTCGTCTGAGTAAAACCTTAGATGTTTTTGCTCGGGGTTCTTGCTGCTAGGTTGAACCTGGAATTCAGGGGTGACCCCGAGCGGAAAATTACCGGTCTGGCCTCGCTTGCCAGCGCTGGACCGGCGCAGTTATCGTTTATTTCCACGGGTAAGTATTTGCCCCAGCTTTTGCAGGCGTCCGCCGGCGCAGTGATTGTTTCCCTGGAACTGGCTGACCAATGTCCGGTCGACTATCTTATTTCTGACGATCCGTACCGTTCTTTTGCTCTGGCCAGTCAACTGTTTGATAATGCGCCCAAGCCCGGCCCCGGTATTCACGCCTCGGCCACCGTTTCGCCCGAAAGTGAAGTACACCCAAGCGCCGCACTTGGTCCAAATACCGTTATCGAATCCGGCGCCTACATTGGGCCCAACGTCATTTTGGACGCAGGCGTTTATATTGGACGCGATTCTCGTGTGGGCGAGGGTAGCCGCATTTTCCCGGGTACCGTGCTCTATCACGATGTGTATATAGGCGAGAATTGTCTTATACAAGGGCAGGCCGTTTTGGGTTCTGACGGTTTTGGTTATGCCCCGGGGGTCACCGGGTGGGAAAAGATCTGCCAGTTAGGTGGTGTCCGGGTCGGTGACAGAGTTGAAATTGGCGCGGGAGCCACGATAGACAGGGGTGCGCTGGAACACACCATTATCGAGGACGGTGTCATCATTGATAACCAGGTACATATTGCCCACAATTGCAGCATTGGCAAAAATACCGCGATCGCTGCTTGCTGTGCGGTGGCCGGAAGCACGAAGATAGGCGCCAACTGCACCTTCGGGGGTATGGTTGGCGTGGCAGGCCATATCGAAATTTGCGACAACGCGCACTTCAACGGTAAAACTATGGTCACCAAATCTGTTTCTGAGCCAGGTTCCTATTCCTCCGGTACTGCACTGATGCGGTCCCAGGATTGGCGTAAAAGTGCGGTACGCTTTTCGCAGCTCGATAGCATGCACCGCCGCCTAACGGCGCTGGAGAAAAAGTAACTTAAGCCATAAGCTCAGGAGAGTCTTCGTGCGATGATGGACATAGTCGAAATCCGCAAATACCTGCCACACCGCTATCCTTTTTTATTGGTGGACCGCGTGGTGGAGCTCAACTTGGGCGATTCGATTGTTGCCTACAAAAACCTGACGGTAAACGAGCCTTTTTTCAATGGTCATTTCCCCGATCAACCTGTTTTCCCCGGTGTATTACTGACAGAGGCAATGGCACAAGCGGCTGGAATTCTGGGTTTTAAGAGCATGGATAAAACCCCGGAAGATGGTTCGATGTACTATTTTGTCGGCGCTGACAAGCTGCGGTTCAAGCGACCCTGTGTGCCGGGTGACCAGGTGATGTTAAGGGCCAAAATACTGTCGGCACGTCGTGGTATCTGGAAATTTGATGTGAGCGCTGATGTTGATGGTGAAATCTGTGCTTCGGCAACCATCCTGTGTGCTGACCGCTAACAAATGATTGATAGCCGAGCCATTGTAGACCCCGCGGCAAAACTTGCCGACGATGTTACGGTGGGCCCCTGGTCTATTGTGGGGGCCGGAGTGGAGATAGGGCCGGGCACCAAAATCGAATCACATGTCGTTGTTCGCGGCCCTACAATCATTGGTGCCGGCAACCATATTTTTCAATTTTCGAGTATCGGAGAAGCGACTCCGGATCTTAAATATCATGACGAACCCACCCGCCTTGTAATTGGCGACAACAATATTATCCGCGAAAATGTCACTATCCACCGCGGCACGGTGCAGGATCGATCGGAAACCACCATTGGCAACGACAACCTGCTCATGGCCTATGTGCATGTCGGACACGATAGCGTTATTGGCAATCATACGATTCTGGTGAATAACACCGCCCTGGCCGGGCATGTGCACATAGGCGACTGGGCTATTTTGAGCGGTTACACACTGGTGCACCAATTCTGCAAAATAGGTACCCACAGTTTTAGCGGTATGGGCACAGCCATTGGCAAGGATGTGCCTGCATTTGTGACAGTTAGTGGTGCACCGGCAGAGGTCAAAACGATCAACACCGAGGGTTTACGCCGTCGCGGGTTTTCCTCAGAGGCTATAAGCCAGCTCCGGCGCGCCTTTAAGATTCTCTACCGGCAGGGACTAACCATTGATATTGCGCTGGAGCGACTTGAACTGATGTTGCGTGATACCCCTGAAATCCAGGTTCTGATAGACAGTATTCGCGCTTCGGAGCGCGGTATCGTTCGTTAAATGGCCAGTAGTACTCTGCGGATTGGCGTTCTGGCCGGAGAGGTATCCGGCGATATTCTCGGCGCCCATTTACTGGCGGCTCTAAAATCACGATACGACACTGTTATTGTCGAAGGCATCGGCGGTCCGCTAATGGCCGAGCATGGATTACAGAGTCTCTACCCCATGGACCGCCTGTCCGTCATCGGCTTGATTGAACCACTCAAGCGTCTTCCCGAACTGCTGCGTATTAGACGCGGCGTTTTCCAGCACTTCCTGGCCAATCCTCCCGACATCTTTTTGGGCATAGACTCGCCGGATTTTAACCTGACGCTTGAGCGCAAATTACGTGAGGCCGGTATAACCACGGCCCACCTGGTGAGTCCGTCCGTGTGGGCGTGGCGCAGCGGCAGGATCCATAAGATTAAACGCGCTGTTGATCTTATGTTGACTCTGTTCCCGTTTGAAACAGAAATATATCGGCAGCATGAGGTTCCAGTGGAATTTGTCGGTCATCCACTTGCGGATGAGATACCACTGCGTGTGGAAACCCAAGAGGCCCGAGCGGCGTTGGCGTATTATCCTGCCGGGCCGTGCCTCGCGCTAATGCCGGGCAGCAGGGCCGGAGAAGTACGAATGCTGGCGCCGTTATTCTTGCAAAGTGCGCAGTTGCTACGACGAGAAATTCCCGATTTATCGTTTATTATGCCGGCGGCAAATGAAGCGCGTTACGCTGAGTTGGAACAGCTGCTGGAGGCATATCCAGATCTTCCGGTTACCTTGGTGGCCGGGCGCTCCCGAGAAGCAATGGCGGCTGCCGACGCTGTTTTATTGGCTTCTGGTACGGCCACTCTCGAAGCCATGTTGCTGAAGAGGCCGATGGTGGTGTCCTACAGGATGGCGGCGTTGTCCTGGGCCATTATTTCCAGAATAGCAACGACAAAATGGGTGGGGCTACCGAATATTCTCGCTGGGCGCGAACTGGTACCTGAACTGTTGCAGTCTAAAGCGCGAGCTGACCTGGTATGTGCGGCGCTGCTACCCCTGCTCACCGATGGTAGCGAGCGCGACAGTACGCTCACGCAGTTCGACCTGATTCACCCTCAACTGGCACTGGGGTACGGCGAGCGCAGTGCCCAGGCTATCAGTCGCCTAGTGGCCGATAAAGCTCGATGAGTCGTTCTCTGCCACCATTCATAATGAGTTACCAGGGTTTTGATTTTGCGGGTGTGGATGAGGTTGGCCGCGGGCCTCTGGCCGGGGACGTGGTGGCCGCAGCGGTTATTCTGGACCCGGAGAAGCCTATTCTCGGGTTGCGAGATTCGAAGAAGCTGAGTGAGAAAAAGCGTTTGGCGTTGGCCCCTCTGATCAAGGAAAGGGCCCTGGCCTGGTCCGTAGCTCGGGCGTCTGTAGCAGAAATCGACGAGATCAATATTTTGCAGGCCAGTCTGCTGGCGATGCACCGCGCGGTCAGTTCCTTGAGTGTGCAGCCAGGCTATGTATTGGTTGATGGTAATCGTACGCCGCGGTGGCACTACGCCTGCGAGGCAGTGGTGAAGGGCGACGATAGGGTACCTGCGATCGCCGCAGCGTCGGTCCTGGCGAAAGTGCAGCGCGATGGCGAGCTGGTAGCGCTGGACGCCGTCTACCCGCACTATGGCTTTGCGGCGCACAAGGGGTACCCCACGGCCAGGCATTTGCAAGCCTTGCGTCAATATGGCGCAACCCCGATCCACCGTTGTAGCTTTGCGCCGGTAAAAAATCTGTTAGCGGAGCCGCCGGCAGAGTAAACTCTATTGGAGTCCCCCAATAGCCCCTACGCATGACTGATTTTGTACATCTTCGCCTTCATAGCGAATACTCTCTTATTGATGGCCTGGTCCGAATAAAACCCCTGGTAAAGCGGGTGGCTGAATTGGGAATGCCTGCCGTGGCGCTCACCGACCACAGTAATTTTTTTGGTCTGGTGAAACTGTATAAAACGGCTGTTAGCAACGGCGTGAAGCCCATTTTCGGTGTCGATCTCCAGGTAGTTGACAGCGATGATGCGGAGAAAGCCTATCCCATTACGCTGTTAGCGATGAATGATGAGGGCTATCGCAATCTCACAGTATTGATTTCCAAAGCCTATACCGAGGGCCAGTATCTGGGGGCGCCTTTTGTCCGCAAGGACTGGTTGGAGGCACATTCCGGTGGTGTCATAGCCCTGTCAGCGGGCGCTGCCGGTGATGTGGGACAGGCTTTGGTGTCAGGAAAAATGGATATCGCGCTGGAGCGTGCCAGTTTTTGGTCTGGTCTTTTTCCCCAGAGATATTATCTTGAGATACACCGTGCCGGTAGGGAGGGCGACGAGACACATTTGCACAGCGCCCTGAGTTTGGCTGCTGAGCTCAAACTACCGGTTGTGGCCACCAATGATGTACGCTTTCTTGATGCCTCAGAATTTGAAGCGCACGAGGCGCGCGTTTGTATCGGCGAGGGTCGGGCGCTGGATGACCCCCGGCGGGCAAGAATTTTTACCGATCAACAATATCTTCGTTCCGGTGCGGAGATGTCGGAGCTGTTTGCAGATATTCCTGAGGCATTGACCAATACGGTAGAGATTGCCAAACGCTGCAATCTGATTCTGGAATTGGGCAAGCCCTATCTTCCCGACTATCCGATTCCCGACGGGCTCACCATGGATGCCTTCTTCGGGCAACTGTCTCACGAGGGGCTGGATCGGCGCCTCGAGGCTCTGTTTGATAGCAGTGCGGCCGACTTTGAGCAAATTCGCCAAAGCTATCGCGATCGTCTGGACTTTGAACTCAACGTTATTATTCAAATGGGTTTTCCGGGTTATTTCCTGATCGTTATGGACTTTATCCGCTGGGCCAAAGAGCAGGATATTCCGGTGGGGCCGGGGCGGGGCTCGGGTGCCGGGTCGCTAGTGGCCTATGTGCTGGAAATTACCGACCTGGATCCTCTGGAATACGATTTGCTCTTTGAGCGATTTCTAAATCCAGAGCGGGTATCCATGCCGGATTTTGATGTTGATTTTTGCATGGAGCGCCGCGACGAGGTTATCGACTATGTGGCCAATACCTATGGCCGCGAAGCGGTGTCCCAGATCATCACTTTCGGTACGATGGCCGCCAAGGCGGTAGTGCGCGATGTAGCGCGAGTGCAGGGCAAGTCCTATGGCTTGGCGGACAAACTTTCCAAAATGATTCCCTTTGAAGTGGGGATGACCCTGTCCAAAGCGCTGGATCAGGAAGAGCCGCTGCGAGAATTTCTTGCCGATGACAACCAGGCCCAGGAAATCTGGGACATGGCTGAACAATTAGAGGGCATCACCCGTAACGTTGGCAAGCACGCCGGGGGTGTGGTTATCGCCCCCTCGCGATTGACGGATTTTTCACCGCTGTACTGCGATGAAACGGGTGGCGGATTGGTTACCCAGTACGACAAGGGTGATGTAGAAGATGCCGGACTGGTGAAGTTCGATTTTCTCGGCCTGCGCACACTCACCATCATAGATTGGGCCGTAAAAATTATAGATGTGCAGCGCAAGGTGCTGGGCGAAGAACCGCTCGATATCATGCAAATTCCGCTGCAGGATCCGGCCACTTTCAGGCTGTTACAATCGGCTGAAACTACCGCAGTATTCCAGTTGGAATCTCGCGGCATGAAAGACCTGATCAAGCGTCTTCAACCGGATTGTTTTGAAGATATCATCGCCCTGGTGGCGCTGTTTAGACCGGGACCGCTGCAGTCGGGTATGGTCGACAACTTTATTAATCGGAAACACGGCCGGGAAGCAATTTCCTATCCGGACGCCCAGTATCAGCACGAGTGGCTGCAACCCATTCTTGAACCGACGTACGGCATTATCCTGTATCAGGAGCAGGTGATGCAGATCGCGCAGGAACTGGCCGGATACACTCTGGGTGGTGCCGACATGTTGCGCCGGGCCATGGGTAAGAAAAAGCCTGAAGAAATGGCCAAGCAGCGGCAAATTTTCCAGGACGGTGCTATCGGCAAAGGTGTTGACGGTGACCTTTCCATGAAGATCTTTGATCTGGTGGAGAAGTTTGCCGGTTACGGTTTTAACAAGTCGCACTCTGCCGCATATGCCCTGGTGTCCTACCAGACCGCCTGGTTAAAAACCCATTACCCGGCGCCTTTTATGGCCGCGGTCATGAGCTCGGAACTGCAAAATACCGATAAAATCGTGATTTTTGTGGAAGAGAGCAGGGCCATGAAGTTGGTCCTGAAACTGCCCGATGTGAATCAGGGGCAGTACATGTTCACGGTGAATACCGACAACGAGATTATCTACGGTCTGGGTGCGATTAAAGGTTTGGGAGAAGGTCCCATTGAGAGCATTTTGGCGGCTAAAAACAGCGGTGGCAATTTTACCGATTTGTTCGACTTCTGCGCCCGCGTGGATCCGCGAAAAGTGAATCGCAGGGCGATCGATGCGCTCATTCGCTCCGGGGCATTCGATTCCCTGGGTGTCGACCGCTGGGTGATGACAGCCAGTATTGAAGATGCCATCAAAGCGGCCGAGCAAAGTGCCAGTAATCGCGACAGTGGTATAGAGGATTTATTCGGTGAGGTTGTACCTAGCAGTAATGGCGGCCAGAGCGATGTCTACGCCAACTTCAGAAAGGCCAGGCCATGGTCTGATAAAGAACGTCTGACCGGGGAAAAAGAGACTCTGGGGCTGTGGATTAGCGGCCATCCCTTTGATGAATATGAAAAAGAAGTTCGTAAGTTCGCTCCTACCCGGATTGCCGATTTGCGTGGTGACAAGAAGGGTAACCAGATATTGGCTGGTCTGATTGAAAGTGTTCGCACGATGAAAACCAAGCGTGGCGATACGATAGCGTTTATTTCTCTGGATGATCGCAGCCAACGTATAGAAGTGTCGGTATACGCTGAGACTTATAACATGCACCGGGAAATGCTGGTCAAAGATAGTATTATTATTGTCGAGGGCACGGTCGCTCACAATGATTTTTCCGGTGGTCTGGCCGTGCGCGCAAAAGAAGTGCGCAGCCTGTTACAGGCCAGGCAGAGTTATGCCTCGGAACTTACGATTGAATTGAACCACGACATGATCGATGAACAGTTCACCAACGAACTCGAGAAAATGCTCAGTGGTGCCAGTGGCGGTAGTTGCCCGGTAGCTCTTGTCTATGGCGGTGCCAGTAGTCGGGCGCGCGTCAGATTGGGTGAGCGCTGGCAGGTGTCGCCCAGTGATGAATTAATACAAACTCTGCGCGATCGCGTCGGCAGCAAGCGGGTCTCACTGCTATATCCCTAAAAAGTTAAAAATCAATATCCTGGAGGTTTTATTATGTTACTGAAAGACAAGGTTGTTGTGGTGTCTGGAATTGGCCCTGGTCTCGGGCAGGAGTTGTCTACCCTGGCGGCCAAAGAGGGCGCTGCGGCGGTTGTTCTTGCGGCCCGGACCGCCAGTAAGCTCGATACCGCGGAACGGGAAATAAATGACCTGGGTTTGGGTACAAAAGTGCTCAAAATTACTACCGATATATCAAGCCAGGAGCAATGTCAGGCTCTGGCGGACAAAAC
Source organism: Halioglobus sp. (assembly GCA_036961345.1). Taxonomy (GTDB): domain Bacteria; phylum Pseudomonadota; class Gammaproteobacteria; order Pseudomonadales; family Halieaceae; genus JBALVT01. Next base: position 737 of record JBALVT010000175.1, on the reverse strand, counting down.
TGCGGCCGAGTTTGGTCGCATTGATGTACTGTTTAATAGCGCCTATGACCCCGGCAGTTTCGAACCCATCGAATCGGCAGATATGGCTGGCTGGCGGCGAGCTATGGAAGTGAATTTTTTCGGCACGATGCACCTGACACAAGCTTGCGTGCCTTATATGAAGGAAAATGGCGGCGGAGCGGTTGTAATGATCGCCACCATGGTAGAGCACAAGCCGCTGGCAACCCAGGGCGGTTATGGTGCGTCCAAATCGGCCCTGCGCTCGGCCACCAAGCATCTGGCCCTGGAGCTGGGGCAGTACAATATTCGGGTGAACAGCGTTCATATGGGCTGGATGTGGGGGCCAAGCGTTGAGGGGTATTTTGCCTGGCAAGCCCAGACCACAGGGAAGTCCCAAGAGGAACTTATTGCAAAAGTTACCGAGAGTATTCCCCTGGGTGTGATTCCCGATGATGGGGAATGTGCGAAAGCCGCCCTATTTTTTGCCTCTGATTATGCCAGCGTCGTGACCGGTGCGGCACTGGATGTCAACGGTGGCGAGTTTATGCCCATTTAAGCAAGAGAGGTTTTCATGTCTACAACAGAAATTGAAGCAGCGGTATTTAGACGCCTGGTGGAACATTTGGACAGCCGCAAGGATGTTCAAAATATTGAGCTGATGAATCTGGCGAGCTTCTGTCGGAACTGTCTTTCCAAATGGTATGTGGCCGCAGCCCAGGATCGTGGTGAATCTATCG
>JBALVT010000174.1:0-8931 GCA_036961345.1 Halioglobus sp. | reverse complement strand
ATCACGTTACAGGTAATGCCATACTTGATCATCAGCTGGGCAGCCCCCATGGTCATGGCGGTGATGCCCGCTTTGGCCGCGGCGTAGTTGGGCTGTCCGGCGGAGCCGTAGATCATTGCCTCAGAGGAAGTACTGATCATGCGACCGTAAACCGACTCACCTGTTTTGGCCTTTTCACGCCAGTACTTGGTGACATTGCGCATGTTGACGAAATGGCCGCGCAAATGCACACGCACCACCGAGTCAAACTCTTCGTCGCTCATGCCAAAAATAGTTTTGTCACGGCAGAAACCGGCATTGTTAACCATGATATTAACGTCGCCATAAGTCTCCAATGCCGCACTGAACAGGCGCTCTGAATCAGCGGTTTCAGCACAGTCGCCGAATACGGCAATGGCTTCGCCGCCCGCTGCTTTTATTTCATCAACTGTTTCATTGGCTGCTTTTTCGGCATGGGGCAGGTTAATGTCGTTGATGACAACGCTCGCGCCCTGTTTGGCCAGCTGTATGGCTTCTTCACGGCCCAGGCCCTGTCCGGCGCCGGTAACAATCGCAACTTTTCCGCTGAGATCACTCATCTGTCTACTCCCTAAATACGTTCAATTATTGTGCCGGTGCCAATAGAGGCACCACAACACATGGTAATCAGCGCTGTAGATTTATCCTGTCGCTCGAGTTCATGCAGCGCAGTGGTAATAAGCCTGGCGCCCGTCGAACCCACAGGGTGACCAAGCGCAATGGCGCCGCCGTTAACATTTACCTTGCTCATATCCGCGTCAAAAACACGCTGCCAGGACAGCACCACCGCAGCAAATGCTTCGTTGACTTCGACCAGATCGATATCGTTTAGATTCATACCGGATTTCTTAAATAGTAGCCGTGTAGCATCAACAGGACCATCGAGCAGGTAATAGGGATCCGTTCCCGTCATAACACCCGTAATAATTCGTGCACGTGGCTTAAGACCACGCGCCTTTGCTTCATCAGCACTCATCCACAAAACCGCAGCTGAGCCATCGGAGATCTGCGACGCGTTACCGGGTGTATGAATACCGCCTTCGATAACCGGATTCAACCCCCCCAGCGCTTCCATAGTGGTATCGCGCAGACCCTGGTCCTTGCTCACCGTACGCATTTGCCCGGTGGGCTCGCCATCTTCACCCAGGATCGGCGCCTCTACCTGAATAATTTCCCGATCAAAACGCCCCTCTTCCCAAGCGACTTTCGCGCGGCGCTGAGATTCGCAGGCAAACTCGTCGACATCCTGCCGGGTGAGACCGCGATTTTTTACGATGCGCTCTACCGCTGAAAACTGGTCAGGCGTACTATCCCATGGCCAGTCGGCCGTCTGGAAAAAACCCGGCCCATTGTAGGCATTGGCGCCCAGACCAACACGGCTCATGGCTTCAACGCCGGCAGCGATACCGATATTTATCTGACCGGATGACACCAAACCCGAAACCAGGTGATTGGCTGCCTGCGCAGAACCGCATTGGGTATCCAAGGTGGCCGCGCCGGTTGAATAATTCTTACCCATAGACAGCCAGGCGTTGCGTGCCAGATTATTAGACTGCTCCCCTGCCTGAGTGACACACCCGGCAACAATCTGCTCAATGTCTTCAAAAGCAAGACCCGATCGTTCAATAAGGCCTTTATAAGACGCTGCCAGCAATTCTGCAGCATGAACACCACTGAGTTCGCCGGCAATTTTTTTGCCTCGAGCTATGGGGGTACGGACGGCTTCAACGATAACTGCTTCTGGCATGATCGCTCCTTTATAAGATGTGAAATGAATTAGTTCAGAGCCGAAAAAACGGCCATTTACAGACCAAAAATAAACGTCTGTTTTTTGCGAAGTGGGATGTTAGCACTAGTAAAAACACCATGCCATCAAAAGCATAAAAACCCTCATGAGCTTTTAAACCAAGCAGTTTTATGTGATTTTTTGACGCCAAATGATAATGGTTTTGACTGATTTTGTTAGCGCAAGGGAGAACAGCGACTCCCCTGCGATTTTTGTTTTACAGATAGACAAACATTAACTCATAAATCAGGGCAGGTGTATCAGTGCCAACCGCATGTACATGGGTTTCCAATACGATTTTGGTTTTTTTATCGGCAACCTCGACTTCCTTTATGCGGCTATGAGCATGTATCTCACTGTTCACCGGCACCGCGCCCAGGAAACGAAGCTTGTCGGAACCGTAGTTCATGATATGACCAAAACCGCACACTGCAGCAAGTGGACCCGGAGCAGCTGTCATCTTTGTGATCAGAGATAGAAGCAGAAAACCGTGGGCTATCGTGCTGCCAAAGGGGCTCTCTTTCGCACACCGCTGGACATCCACATGCAGCCACATATCGTCGCCGCTAAGCTGCGCATATTGATTGATCAGATCCTGATCCACCAGCACGGTGTTACTCCATTCGCCAAACTCTTCTGACACTAACGCCTGCAGCGCCGCGTCATCTTTGTAATGTATTTCTGCCATTGGTCTATTCCTACATTTCGCGGGAGGCAGATCCTATACCGACGCTGCTATAGTTGCACCCTGCACAAAAACTTATGTTTCCGTGGTTTAAAATCTCAGGAGCGGACAACAAAAATACGCCATCCAATGCGCCAGCCAATACGCTATGTGAGAGCTTCTAGCTCCCTGCTCTGATTGTCCAGCCAGGCGTTCAACCAGAAGTTGTCACTGCCAGAACGCAGTGCGCGGTGCACCTGCAAGGACAATAATGCGGCCCCAGGATGAGCCGGTTGCTGAGATCGTACAATATCGAGCAAGTGTAAGGCCTCCTCACAGTCGCCGGCGCTGTATCTGGAAGCGGCGCGCTCGACAATCGCATCACAGCCACCGGCCAGTGTTATGAGATCAGCGTGCACAGACTGTTGTGGTACAGCATACAGCTCGGTTGTCGAAGCGTGTTTAAACCAGCCTGCGTAGTGCTCCCAGATAGCACGAACACTCCACGAAACCTTCCCGTAACCCTGCCCTACCTCCAGTTCGCTGGGCAGCGAAATTTCAGCCATCAGGGTATGCACATCCTTGCCCGCATTCATGCCGGCAACTGTCTCATCGTGCACATATAAAATTGCATCACGCAGGGCTGTTAGCTCCGCCTGGATCAGATCTTTACCCACTACCGGTTGATGATGTCCGTAGACAATGGTCTCGGCTCCCAGATCCAACACGGTTTGCACAGCGGCTGCAACGGTTAGCGCGTCGCGATAGCGGTCTCCGCGAATCGTCACCAGATTGGGAAAATGGCCAAAGGGGCAACCGAACAGATTGCCGGTAAAACAAATTTTGTGTTGCGGCAACCAGACAATCAAAGAATCATTGGTTTCAGCCCCCGGCACCGCAATGAGCTCCAGCGTCAATCCTCCCAGGTTAATCTCATGGCGACTCTCAAATAACACGTCTGGTAGCGGCGCATCCTGCTCGGGATAGTCGGTATATCCTTGAGCCTGGTAATACTCAATGGCTTTCGCGAATTTCTCGGTAAAGGCAAACGCCGATCGACCACCTCGAAATGCCTGTAGCCGGCTGTCATACTCCTGATGCTCGGTATTGCCTGCCTGAGCTATGACCTCCAGGCCCGGGTGCTGCCCCCGAAAATAGCCGACGCCGCCAACGTGATCAACATGACCCTGAGTCAAAATCAGGTGACTCACATTCCCCGATGAAAAACTGTCAAAATTCGCCTTGTGAACCGGGGCTTCCAGCGCCATACCGGCATTCAACTGGATATTGCCCTGGGCTGTCTCTATTAGATAACAATTAGAAAAACCCTCCGACATGACGATAAAGTCGTTAATTCGCTCACCGCCATAGGTCGCGGCATTGGGCGCTACAGGCCTCGATTTGTAAATAGGTTCTCTCATGGGGTATCCCGGTTGCGCTTGTGAGTATTGTGTAAAATATAATACTGTCGTATTATATTTGCAAATACAAATTTGAACCACTCGCGAATAAGGACAAAATTATGTCATTTACCGGAGTTAGCTTTGAATATACCAGTGCCACTGTCCTGATTACCGGCGGCAGCAGTGGCATAGGTCTGGCCTGTGCTCATGCATACAGAGATGCCGGGGCGCAAGTTATCGTCACTGGTCGAAAAGCGCAGGCCGCCGATTACGATGTAGATCTTGAGGGTATGACCTACCACCAGCTTGATGTGGCAAACAGAGATGCGCTGTATGCACTGGCGTCTACACTGGAAAAACTGGATATTCTTATCAACAACGCCGGCGGTGCTCAGGGCAATGAGTGGGAAGCAGATACATTTGACCAGTCACTTCAGGTAAACCTCGCCAGCGCCTTCCATTTGAGCAGTGCCTGCAAAGACCTGCTGGCCGCCAGCGAACATCCAGGCGGCGCCAGTATTATAGGCATAGCCTCTATGACATCTTATTTTGGTTTCGAGTGGACACCGGGTTATGGCCCAGCCAAAGCCGGACTGGTACAAATGGTCAAAACACTGGGAATGAGCTGGGGTAAACTCGGCATTCGTGCCAACGCAGTCGCCGCCGGCCTAACGCGAACCAACCTCACTGCATACACTCTGGATAACATGCAGGAAATGGTTGATGCCACGATGAACCGACAGGGGCTCAAACGGCCCGGCACACCCGAGGACATAGCCGCAGCGGTATTATTCCTGACCTCACCCGCCGCCAGCTGGATCACCGGACAAACCCTGCCAGTTGATGGTGGTTTTACCACGGGAATGAACTAGAACGGATAAATCCGCGGAATAAGGAACAGTACCAAAACAGAATAGGTAATGGAGAGTGGCAAGCCCATGCGGAAGTAATCCCGCATCGTATATCCGCCCAGGTTTTGCACCATGAGATTGGTGGTGTAACCATAGGGCGTTAAGAAGCTGGCACTGGCCCCAAAAGCAACAGCCATCACAAAGGGCATAAGACTAACGCCATAACTTTCAGCGAGGCCGTATGCAATAGGAAAACACAAGGCTGCGGCCGCGTTATTGGTCATCACCTCAGTCATGATAAGAGTCACCAGGTAAATACCTATAAGCGCCGCATAGGGGCCCAGCGAGACGAGATTATTGTGAAAGGCGTCCGCCAGCAGACCAACCAAACCAGAATTAGTGAGCGCCTGCGCCAGGGTCAGGGCCGATGCAATAATTAGCCAAAGTTCAAAGGGAAAGCGCCTACGCAGTTCCGAACCCCTCACTACGCCCAACGCCAACATCGCGGTCAGTAAAAATGCCAAACCCTTAATCAGTGGAACAATCTCCATCGCCGCCAGTGTAATAACACCGATTAAGGTCAGCGTGACAAAATAGTTCTGGAATGGGGACGTGGCGGCGGCTGCCACTGAGTCATCAATAACGACAAAATTTTTCTCCAGGTTTTTACGGTCATTGAAATCGGGGCCCACAGCCAGCATCATGCTGTCTCCCGCTTGCAGGGTAATATTTCCCAGCTTGCCAGAGAGACGTTTTCCGCCTCTACGCATACCCACCACAGCGGCGTCAAACAGCGAGCGAAAGCCACTTTCCTTAAGGGTTTTTCCCTCTATGGACGCATTGGGCATGACGATAACCTCGGTCATGTTTTCCCGCAGCAAGCCCTCCTCCACTGCGAATAACTGCATGCCGTGAAATACATCCAGGGCATTAAGCTGTTTGATGTCGCCGGAAAAAATCAGCTTATCACCCGCTTCAATATATTCGCTCGGTGATACCGGTGATATCACATGCACACCGCGAACTACCTCGACCAGGAACAGGTCTTCGAGGTCACGCAACCTGTTTTGCGCAATGCTTTTGCCAATGAGTTCTGATCCTGGTTGAATTTCGGTTTCGATCAAGTACTCGTTAATGTCGATTTGCTCGGTGCTGCCCGATGGCAGCAACGATGAACTCAAGACAATAACCAGCATGCCCACCACTGTGACACTGCCACCGATAATAAAAAAATCGAAAAAAGCCAGTGCCTGGCCCGTGGTATCCTCCAGAAAGCTGCTGACGATGAGGTTAGTGGAAGTTCCAATGAGGGTCATTGTACCGCCCAGAATCGCGGCATATGAAAGCGGTATCAATAATTTTGAAGACGGGTGATGACGGTTACTGCGCACCGTATGAGCCAATGTCGCCACCACGGCAGTATTGTTAACAAAGGCAGAGAAGAAAGCCGTTACAAAACCCAGCCGCAGCAAACTTATTTTGTATCCCGGCGTAATCAGTTTGCCCGATAGACGATTCAACCAGGACAGTTTCTCCAGTCCGATTGAAACCAACAACAATAGCAGTAAGGTAATAAGGCCAGAGTTGGTCGCCTTGCCCAACACCTCCGGGGTGTCGACCAAACCCAGGAAATAGGCGACCAGCATTGCGCAGGTAAACAACCATGATGCTGGCCAATCCGTGAACACAAGGCTGGTCAATAACCACAAGAACAGCCCTGAAATAATTAATTGGTCGATCATTAAGATGTCTCGCCCGTATCTACGGCATAGCAAAAGGGTAAAGCATAAGCGGAACAGGGGCACCGGGACAACTAAAGCTAGCGCTAGCTGTGAAAATCGCTACACTCCCCCCAATATTCAGAATTTCTTTTGACAAAGGCGCTATATTGAAAAAAATACTTGTCCCCGCGCTAACCGCCTTGATAATCACGGGGTTGGCTCTATTTATCTTTCGCGAACCATTAAAAGACATGCTTTATGCCAATGTGACCAAGGACATGTTTGTCGCCGCAGACACCGACAGCTTTGACCCCGGCCCCGCGCTTGGGTCCACTTTTCCCGGTGTTAGAGCACGTTATCAGGGCCAGGAGATCTCACTGCTCACACCGTTTGCCGGCCCCAATGGTACGGTCCTTATAGCCAGCCGCTCCATAGCCTGGTGCCCATTTTGCATGAAACAAATGATTCACCTTCAGAAGTACAAAGCTGACTACGATGCCGCCGGCATTGGCCTTGTGGGCATCACCTACGACAGCCCGGAAAAACAACAGGCGTTTATCGACAGGTTCGACATAAGCATTCCGCTGATCTCGGATATCGACGTTATGAGCTTCAAGACGCTGGGTATAGTCAATGACGACTACCAACCCGGCGAAGAGGCTTATGGCATACCCTTCCCCGGTATGATTGTTATCGATCCGGCCGGCCTGGTAGTTGGCAAGCTATTTCTGGAAGGTTTTAGTACCCGGGTGGACTCCCAGGAGGCTTTGTCATTTGCCCAGAAAGTGCTGAGCGTGGCCAACAAGCCTTAGACCGACAGATGTTTACTGACGATTTCATCGCTGAGCTGGTCTATCGTACCGTTGGCAACGACACGGCCCTTCTCCATTAGGTGGAAGTACTGTCCAACACGCCGGGCAAAACCCAGTTTTTGTTCAACGATGACGACCGTAAGTTTCTTATCATCGACCAGGTGAGTAATAACATCGCCGATCTGCCTGACAATATTGGGCTGAATGCCCTCGTTGGGCTCATCGAGAATCAGGATCTTGGGGTCGATCGCCAACGCACGCCCTATCGCCAGTTGCTGCTGCTGCCCGCCGGACAAATCACCGCCCCTGCGCCCCAACATTTCCTTTAGCACAGGAAAAAGTTCGTATATATAACCCGGCACTGTCTTCAGCCCATCACTTCTGGCGCCGAGTCCAATCTGAAGATTCTCTTCTACCGTCAGTTGGGGAAATATCTCTCTGCCCTGAGGCACATAACCAATGCCTATGCGAGCGCGCTGCTCCGCGGCGAGTCTCACCAGTTCGGTCTCGCCAAACAAAATACTGCCGTTGCTTGCTGGCAGCATACCCATAATACATTTAAGCAAGGTGGTTTTACCGACACCGTTGCGCCCCATAATGCAGGTGCAACTGGCCGGCTCCACCGCCAGGTCCAAATCCCACAAGATGTGTGACTGACCGTAAAACTGATTTAAACCGCTGATATTGAGCAACGCTATTCCCCTAAATACACTTCTCTGACCTGCGGATTATTTTGAATTTGCGACATACTACCCTCCGCCAATACCGATCCCTGATGCAAAACTGTGACCGTTTTTGCTATCGAGCGCACAAATTCCATGTCGTGTTCCACCACAACCACGGAATGATCACCGGCCAAAGAGGTGAGCAATTCGGCGGTCCGTTCCGTCTCTTGAGGCGTCATGCCCGCAACGGGTTCGTCGACCAATAACAATTGCGGTTCCTGTATTAGCAACACACCAATCTCCAACCACTGTTTCTGGCCGTGAGATAGCAGCCCCGCCTGGCTGTCCTGCAGATCGCTCAGGCCTATTGTTGCAAGCACTTCCTGAATACGGTCACCGCGCTCACTACTCAAGCTTGCAAATAGCGTAGACAAGGCTCTTTTGTCGGCACGCTGAGCCAACTCCAGATTTTGGAAAACCGTATGATTCTCGAAAACCGTAGGCTTTTGAAATTTACGACCAACACCACAGGAGGCGATTTCCGGCTCGCTGAGTTTTAGCAGATTAATGTTCTGCCCGAAATAGACAGAGCCCTCATCGGGACGCAGTTTGCCGGTAATTACGTCCATCATGGTGGATTTACCGGCCCCATTAGCACCGATAATACAGCGTAATTCGCCTTTATTGACGTACAGATTAAGAGCATTCAGCGCTTTAAACCCGTCGAAGCTCAAGGTCACGTCCTCTACATACAAGATAGGGCCCTGCTCACCTTTAACCATGACTTGTCGATCAGGTACCAAAAAATCCCAAACCCGGTCTCTGCGCATAGTCTCGCGCAAATCACTGATACCTGACATTATTTGGCCTCCTTGTTACGGTCGAATAAACCGACAATTCCACGGGGTAAAAACATGGTCGACAGGATGAATATCGCACCGAGAAAAAACAGCCAAACCTCCGGCAATGCCGCCGTAAAATAGCTTTTGCTGTAGTTGATAAGCATCGCCC
>JBALVT010000173.1:0-9038 GCA_036961345.1 Halioglobus sp. | reverse complement strand
AGATGGACTGGCGGGTCAACGAACGTTTGTCCCTGTCTGCGGGCTTGCGTTATAGCGAAGATGAAAAAATCGCCTACGAAGAACAACAAATATTTTACGATTCTGTACTGGACAGCTGTGGTGGCGGCGGCGCAGATGAGTTTTTACCCGCGCTGAGAGCCGGTGGTGATCCCTACGCGGTTCCCGCAGGTTGTGTCAGTCGTTTTGGCTTGTCTATCAACGATGCAACTGCCGATCACAAAGAAGATTGGGACGCAGTAAACTGGCGCTTGAACGCAAGTTATGAAATTGGCGAAGACGGTATGATTTTCGCCACGGTTTCCACCGGTTACAAACCGGGAGGTTTCCGCCTGGGGGCCATGCAGGATGATCCCGAAACACCGGAAAACGAGTCGGCCGTAGACAACGAAGAGCTAATTGCTTACGAGGTCGGCTACAAGGGAACCATCGCCGATGTGCTTTCTTTTAGTACCGCTGTGTACTTTTACGACTACACTGATATCCAGGTAGAACTTGATATTCTCGACCAGAACACCGGTATTGTTACGGCAAAGCTGGCCAACGCTTCCAGCGCGGAAATATACGGGTTTGAGTTTGAGTCAACCTGGGCGGCTACTGAAAAGTTGACCCTGCTTGGTAACTATTCGTACTTGAAATCTGAATACAAGGATGACTTCTTCGTAAAGGATCTCAAAGACGGCGAGGTGCGCAACGTTAAAGGTAACGAGCTAAACCGTACGCCGAATCACAAGTTCAGTTTGGCCGCATATTACGTTCAGCCTATAGGCCCGGGTGATCTCGTATTAACCGCTAATTATAGTTATATCGATGATCAATATATGACTGTTTTTAATGATGACATTGAAACTGTGGACAGCTATGAGCAGGTCAATGCGCGGATCTCCTGGCAACCCGCAAGTGCCAAATATGAAGTGGCGGTGTTTGGCCAAAACCTGACCGATGAACTCAGTTTTGCCAATGACTATTCAGTGAGCGGTGCAGCTGATGGTGTTCGTCGTACCGGGCGTCCCATTAATCCACGCACCTACGGATTGGAAGCGGTGGTATTTTTCTAGGACTCGACTAAGCCGGGGCGCCGGATAGGCGCCATCTTAATGAGTGTTCTGCCCCAGGACACTTTCGAGCAATACTTCAGGAGTAAAGGCCCATTAGCACTCTGTCAGCCAGGGAGAAGTGGGCCTATGCCATTGGCAATATGCCGTTCGCCGTAAAAGATGCGGCATTTGTCAATTTCGTTGTTTTTTATTACACACAAGTACATGGCCTAAGCGGAACATTGGCCGGCCTGGCCATGTTCATTGCCCTTTCCTGGGATGCGATATCAGATCCCGTAGTAGGCAGTTGGTCGGACAGCTTTCGCTCGCGCTGGGGGCGTCGCCATCCGCTACTGGTAGCGGGCGGTCTGCCCACGGCGCTGCTATTTCTGGCGCTGTTTGCTCCACCCGAGCAACTGGGCCAAATGGGAATATTTATTTGGCTATTGGGTGTGTCCATACTGCTGCGCACCTTTTTAACAATCTATTTTATTCCCTACAGCGCCATGGGCGCCGAATTGTCGACGGATTACGACGAGCGTACTGTAATCGCCAAGGCCCGGGTTACCATGGGTTGGTTGGCGGGAATGGCGTTGCCAGCAATCGGATTTTTGCTGTTTTTCGGCCCCAGCGACGGTATAGATGGTCGATTGGTCGCGGTGAATTACTGGCACTACGGCCTGCTTTCAGCGCTGGTAGCGGGAATAACTGCAGTGGTTTGTATCCTGGGAACACGCAGTGTAATCCCCCGGCTGCCCAAGGCCACATCAGAACGAAAATTTTCATGGCGTGATCCGCTGCAGGATTTGCTGTTGGCATTTAAAAATCGCAACTTCCGTATGTCTTTGGGTGCCAACCTGGCCTTTGGCATGAGAGCCGGGGTTTACACAACGCTCTCATTGTATTTGGCTACCTATTTTTGGGAGTTTAGCTCAGATCAATTGGCCGGCATGGTTTTGCCTACCGCGGCTGCTACCCTGGCAGCATTCGCAGTGCTCAGCCGTCTGGGGAAACGTTTTGATAAGCCCCATTTGCTGGCAGCATCCAGCCTGGCGTTGGCATTGAACGGCTCCTGGTTTCTCGGCAGTCGCTTGTTGGGCTTCCTTCCTGAAAATGGCCACGCAGTCATCTACCCGTTGCTTTTGCTAAACACGGGTATCAGCGTTTTCATGATTGTCAGTATGCAAGTCCTGGCCGCTTCTCTGGCCGCAGATATCATCGATGAACAAGAAATGACAACGGGCAGGCGTCAGGACGGCGTAGTCTTTGCCGCCGGTGCTTTTGTGCAAAAGGCAACAACGGGTGCCGGCGCATTGTTGGCTGGGGTTGTGATTGATTTGGCAGGTATTAGTGCCGCTTCAGTGCCGGGGGACGTCGATGCGGAGGTTTTGCAATCGCTGGGTTGGTTCACGCTGGTCATGACCGGAGGCCTGGCCCTGGTGGCCTTCTTTTTTAATACCCGATTGCGGCTAGGCCGTAATGAACATACCGAAATGCGAATGCAATTGGCCGCTGCGACAAGCCTCAAGGAGTAACCCTATGATTCGAAACACCATGGTACAGCCTTTCATTGCCGTTTTTCTGGCTGCTATGTTGTGGACTGTTAACCTGCACGGCGCGGATGCGGTTATCCCCGAGGTAGATCACGAGTCTATAGTTATTTGGAGTGAAGGCGTTCGGCTGGCAGGGGATATTTACAAACCCAAAAATATGCAGCCCGGAGAAAAACTGCCCGGCATTTTGTTAGTGCACGGATGGGGCGGCACCAAGGCGCACTTGAATCGTGCTTACGCCCCACAGTTCGCTCGCCTTGGGTTTGTGGTTTTAACCTTCGATTTCAAGGGCTGGGGTGAGAGTAACGGCCCGCTATTGTATCGCGATGCGTTGCCCGCAGAAGAAGACATCACCGCAGTGAACGTAGAAGTAGAACATGTTCGTCGAGTGGTTAATCCGCGCACCATGCTTCAGGATGCCCGAGCGGCGTTAAACTATCTCGCCGGCGAAAGGCAGGTTTTGTCGAACAATATCGGCATTTGGGGTACTAGCCTGGGCGGTGGCATTGCTCTGGTGACAGCAGCGGGAGATGATCGAATCAAGGCTTACGTCGATCAGATAGGTGCGGTAAATTTCAGTGCCAATCTTGAAATGATCACCGATAAAATGGTCAGGAAGTGGGAGGTGCAGCGGGCGAGGGGCGATCTGGGTTCTTCCCCGGGGGCTGAATCTATCATCAATCCGGCCCTTAAGGGTTACCCCGATTGGATTTATCTCAAAGGTTTTGATTCATTCGCTTCGGCCAAAAATCTCAATGTGCCAACGCTTATCATCGATGCTGAAGATGAAGAATTGTTCGCGCGCGAGATCAATGGCAAATTGTTGCACAATACGATTAAGGATCGCCTGGCCAGCAAGTATGTTGTTTACCCCGGCAAGCACTATGATATCTATCAGGGCGAGTCTTATCAGGGCGCGTTGCGTGACGCCAAGGACTGGTTCGTAAAACATCTCAAAGACAGTGAATTGGCACTGGGCTTGTACAAAACGCATTGCGCTGCCTGCCATTCCAATTCGTCGACTAAAGCACCGGGTTTGAGTGCACTTCGTACGCTGGGGTATGAACGACTTCTCGATGCGATGACCCAGGGCAATATGCGAGTGCAGGCAGCGGGAATGGACGATAGCCAGCGCGAAGAGCTCGCCAACTATTTGTCCAGTGAGAGTAAAGACCCCCGCGCCTGGGAGGGCGCCATGGCTTGTAATGCCAATGTGACAGGTGATGCGACCACCGCCCCGAGTGTCACGAACTGGGGCTACGGTACGCATAACAAGCGTTACCAGAGCGAAGCGCTGGCCGGCCTCAATGTGGATGACCTGCCCAATCTCGAATTGGCCTGGGCTCAGGGCTTTCCCGGCACCAGCTCCATGCGGTCCCAGCCCGTGATAAGCGCAGATACACTTTATCTTGGCGTGGCAGGAACAAGCTCCGTCTACGCCTTTGATCTTGTTTCAGGTTGTTTGAAATGGACCTATCGCTCGGCGGCGCCAGTGCGGTCGGCACTTGGCTACGCAAGTATGCCGGGCGAAGATCAAGCCATACTATTTTTTGGTGACGCCAGGGCCGGTGTGCACGTTATTACCGCAGATGACGGTAGCGAAGTATGGTCGGCCTCTGCAAAAATTGGCAGTGCCAGTACCATCACCGGTACGCCGGTACTGAATGACACTACGCTGTTCGTGCCAATTTCCAGTTTTGAAGTCGCCCGGGCGAGCTTGGGTACCTACGAGTGCTGCAAAGATCACGGCGGGGTCAGGGCGTTTGATATTCGTACGGGTGAAACGCTGTGGACCTATGAAACTGCAGAGTCTGCCAAACCTGAGAAGAAGAACTCTATTGGCACACAAAACTGGGGGCCATCAGGTGCTCCGGTATGGACAACACCGGCTATCGATGTAAAACGCAACCGCTTGTATATCGGCACTGGCGAAAATTATTCCTGGCCGGCAACCGGTACCAGTGACGCGATTATTGCGCTCGACCTTGATACGGGCAAACCCGCCTGGATTTTTCAAGCACTTGCCAACGATGTTTATACCGAGGCCTGTGTTGGCAGTTACCTGGGTTACCCGGAGCAACCAGGTTGCCCGGAAAACCCAGGTCCCGACTTTGATTTTGGTGCCTCGGTTATCATCGCCCAAACATCCCAGGGCAGCGATATCTTACTGGCCGGTCAAAAATCGGGTGATGTATATGCCCTTGATCCAGATAACAGCGGAGCGATTATCTGGCAGACCAAATTATCCGACGGTACGCCGGTTGGTGGTGTGCACTGGGGTATGAGTGTTGAAAATGACACCCTATTTGTCCCCATCGCTGACCCCGAGTGGAAGCTCACCAAATGGGCCTATTCGCCTAAACCAGGACTGACAGCGCTGGATGTGACCACTGGGAAGATCAAGTGGCGCCACGTGGCCAAACGGGATTGCGAACTCGATATGAGCACCATCGATGCGCAAAATGGCCGGCATGAGGAAAATTGGCCCACCTGCCATTTCGCTTACGGTTACTCTGGTGCGGCGACAAGTATAGATGGTGCGGTGTTGGCAGGGTCACTGAACGGTACGCTCAAAGCATTTTCCAGTAGTGATGGTACCGAGTTGTGGCGCTTTGATAGTAAACGGGAATTCGCCACGCTTAATGGCGTCAAGGCCCACGGTGGGGCGCTGGATAATGCCGGCCCGGTTTTGGGCAGCGGCTACCTGGTTTTACAAAGTGGCTACAGCTACTTCAATCAAATGCCGGGAAATGTATTGCTGGTGTTTCGAAAAAATCAAAACCCTGAATCACACCAAAACTCTTTTCCAAAAAAAGGAAATTGACGGATATGTTTACTTTGGACCCCTATCAAGGCTATGTAATGCCAGCCCATTTCGGCCCGCGATATATAGGTGAAAAGAGTAGCGGCGTTTACCACGATTGCACGGTGATGGCGGTTTCCTATATCACGGACCGGGAAAAGCTGGCCGCTTATTTGCCGGCACCCCTTGAGGTAGGTGAAGAGGCGATAGTCACGGTCTACTATGCCTGCAACAAAAAAATTGATTGGCTAGCGGGACATGGCTACAACATGATCGCCGTGAACGCTTCAGTGGTTTACAGGGGCGAGAAAGAGCAGTTAAGCGGAACCTACTCTCTGGTGATCTGGGAGAACCTGACTGACCCAATCCTGATGGGTCGAGAAGTACAGGGTATACCGAAAATTTATGCGGATATTCCAGAGCACAGTATTCACGGGGATACCTGGTCCTGCAATGCCAGTCATTTTGGCCACAAAATTGTCGATTTGTCGTTGAGTAATCTGGTGCCGGTCTCTGCTGAAGATGTCGCTGCCGAGCAACAAGCACAGGAAGGAAAGGATCATCCAATGGCCTGGCGTTTTTTGCCTGTGATAGGGGGTTTTGGCGAGCCAGCGATTAACGAGCTTGTGACGTTTCCTTCGAAAAATACAATGACAGACGTGTGGACGGGTGAGGGAAAGATTGATTGGGCCCACTTAACCTGGGAGCAAAACCCTACCCAGTACCATATTGTAAACGCGCTGCAGGCATTACCCATTTTGGAAGTTCTACCGGGTATGGTATCAAAGGGCAGCGCAGATCTGTCATTACCGGAACGCCCGACAAGAGCTTTAGTTTAGGCCCGGCGCCAAATTAACAGGAGAGTAACGACCTTCAATGAAGATACCTGAGATAGATACAGTTTGTTATGTTGGTGCCGGCACTATGGGCTGCTTTAACGCGTTGATGGCTGCCGTGGCAGGCTATCGGGCGGTAATTTACGACGTTTCTGTAGACGCCCTGGATCGGGTGCCGCAGGCATTGATTGATATGGCGGGATTTTTAGTTGAACAGGGCTTCTTTTTGTCGGATGTCATACCAGATGCACTTTCGCGTATTGCGGTAAGTTCCGATTTGAGCGCAGCTGTGGCCAGTGCAAACCTGGTGAGTGAGTCGGTGTCGGAACGCCTGGAAATAAAACGCGATGTGCATCGCACTCTGGATGCGCTTTGCGCGCCCGATACACTCATAACGACGAATACCTCCAGCCTGCTGGTATCCAATATTGAAGATGTCCTGATCCACGGCGATAGATTTGCAGCACTGCATTCACACCTGGGCTCAGTGTTGATCGATATTGTCGGCGGTCCAAGGACCTCGCCGCATACAATCGATGTGCTTGAACGCTATGTGACCAGTATCCGGGGTATGCCTTTAGTGTTAAAAAAAGAGAATCCCGGGTATGTGTTGAACGCGATGCTGGGTCCGCTTTTGACGATGGCAAAGGTATTGGTCATTGAAGGTCTTGCCACAACCGAGGAGGTTGATCGCGCCTGGATGTTGAATCAAGAAGCAAATATAGGCCCGTTTGGATTGATGGATCTGTTTGGGCTCAATATTATTTATGACGGCTGGCAGGAGCCGAAACCCAAAAACGCTCATCTTCAGGGCAAAATACTCAACTTCATCACCCCCTATATCGAAAACCACACGCTGGGCGTAAAGACGGGAAGGGGTTTTTACAATTACCCGCAGCCGGGCTACCAGCAAAGTGATTTTCTTAACACGACAAAAGATCTTTCGTTTGTCTATCATGCGCTCATATCTGTTCTTATTGAGAATGCCATTTTGATAGCCCATGACCAGGTAGCTACTCCAATCGAGATAGATCGAGCTTGGATGGCCTCATTTCCTCTTGCCATGGGGCCTTTTGGTGCGCTCGATGAGCTCGCTATTGATACCTTTTGGGATACCTACACCGGTTTTGTCGAGCGGGGTTTATTCTCGGGTGCGTTGGCTAATCACGTCGAGGCTTATTTGCATCCGTATATTGATAGCGGGCAACTGGGTGTTAAAACAGGGCAGGGGTTTTATCGCTATCCGGATCCTGAGTTTCGAGCGCCCAGTTTTGTTGTTAAACGGTAGTTTCGCCACAGCGGCACTATCATTCTGAACTAAAGGCTAAAAGTATGAATGCCACCTCTCTTGATATAAACCGCCTATTTACGCTAGAGGGAAAGGTAGCCCTCGTCACCGGTGGTTCTCGCGGCATCGGGCGAATGATAAGCCAGGGTCTGCTGCAAGCTGGCGCCAAAGTCTACATTTCGGCTCGCTCTGTGGAGGACTGTGAGCAGGCTGCGCGTGAGCTTGGTGAGTATGGTGAATGTATTGCCATTCCCGCTGATGTGACTGATCCCGATGCAAGAGCGCTACTGTGTCGGCAAATAGCCGAGTTCGAACCGGCGCTCAACATATTGGTTAATAATGCCGGCACCGCGTGGGGTCAGGAATATGAAAGTTATCCTGAGGCCGCCTTTGAGAAGCTGATGAAAATTAATGTCGGCGCGGTGTTTGTTCTAACACGCGATTTAACGAATTTACTTCAGGCAGCCGGGTCAGGGGATGACCCTGCCAGGGTAATCAATATTGGTTCTATGGATGGCCTGCATGTACCCACGGTAAATCGCTTGGGTAATTTTGCGTATTCGGCGAGCAAAGCGGCGGTGCATCAGTTGACCCGAAATCTTGCGGTCGAATTGGGACCCAGAAACATCACCGTCAACGCCGTGGCTCCCGGATTTTTTCCCAGCAAGATGGCCGATGCGGTTATCAATGAACGGCGCGAAGACATTGAAAATAACAGTCTACTAAAGCGGTTGGGCCGCGAGGAGGAAATGGCAGGCATTGCCATTTATCTGTGCTCGCGCGCGGGTGCCTACACGCATGGCGCCGTTATTCCTGTCGACGGGGGTACCTCGATCAATCACCAACACGCTGTGGATTAGTGCTATCTCCGGCGCCCCATGACAATGTTAGAACACGTATCGTAACTCAATACCGTACATTCTTGGCGGCGCGGAGGTTGTTTGGAAAGCACCGGTTGAGTCACCTACCGCGGCGGCGCCAAAATAGTAAAACTCATCGGTCAGGTTGGATACATAAAGTGCGCCCTCAAACATGCCCTCGGGGCTGCGCCACCCCACCCGGGCATTGACCAACGCATAGTCGTCAAAGGTAGCCTGGTCGGTATTTTGGCCCGCGCCGGCGTCCAGACCCATAAAAATTTCATCCACGTAGCTATAATCCAGTCGCGGTACAAATGTCCCGATTTGGCTGGTGTGTGTATATTGAATCCCGAAGCTGTAAGTTGTTTCAGGTACTTCTGCAAAGGGCTCACCTGTTCTATCGGCGATAGGTAGAGCTTGCTGGGTGAGAAGTTGTCTGGTACTGAGCTGTTGTTCATCAAAATCGAGGTATTCATAGTCGTTGAAACTTGCCGTTGCAATCAGCAGCAAGTTGTCAATGGGGGTCCATGTCCATTCCAGTTCAGTGCCTGTAATGCGGGTTTTAGAGGCGTTGCGGAAAACGACTCTGGGTGTACCGCCGCTATCGAGAACCACCTGCCTAAGCTGCATGTCATCAAAGTTA
>JBALVT010000172.1:0-9045 GCA_036961345.1 Halioglobus sp. | reverse complement strand
AGCGGCCAGAGAACGTGACACTTCATAGGAAAAATCAACATGACCGGGCGTATCGATGAAATTCAGCTGGTAGATTTGCCCATCTTTGGCCTCGTAGTCCAGCGTGACACTCTGGGCTTTAATTGTAATGCCACGCTCGCGCTCAATATCCATCGAGTCGAGCACTTGCGAGTCCATTTCACGGGCACTCAGGCCGCCACAATGCTGAATGAAACGGTCTGCAAGCGTGGATTTGCCGTGATCGATATGGGCGATAATGGAAAAATTTCGGATATTACTGAGATCGCTCACTGACTAAAGCTCAATTGGGGTGAATAGCGGGCCTGACCCTGAGAACGGGTCGAGGTCTTAAAAGACGCGCGATTGTACCCTATCACCGGACCAACCGCCACGACCTCTCAAGCGCACCGCCAATGCAGAGTTTTACCCTAATCGGACATTTTCAATCCGATAAACATCGGGTTGCCACGGCGAATAAGCCTAAGTGGAACCGAGGCACCATCTTGCAAACCATCGACCACTTTATCAAAGACCTTCACGGACTTTATCGGCGACGAATCAATCAGCGTGATAACGTCCCCCACGACAATTCCTGCCTGGGCGGCGAGCGATGCAGGAACAACTTCGCGCACCAGTACACCCCCGCTAATGCCCCAGCGCTCCAGGGTTTCGGGTTTTGCTGCTTCCACCACCAAGCCTAGACGACCGCCATAACCATCATTACTGGTTTTGCGCGTGAGCGCGTAGCTGTCATCGGCATCCAGGCCACCGACTTCCACGGTAAGGGTTTTGCGTTTGCGCTCGCGAATCAATTCGACCGATACCTCGGTGCCAGGCTTGATCAAACCAACAACATGGGGAAGATCCGCTGATGTGAGCACCTCGGCACCGTCAAAAGAGACAATCACATCGCCCGGCTTAAGCCCAGCCTTATCGGCGGGACCATCGGGCGATATCTGGGCGATCAGCGCGCCGCGTGGACGATCCAGGCCAAAAGACTCCGCCAGAGTTTTGTCCACATCCTGAATAGTAACCCCAAACCAGCCGCGGGTAACTCGGCCGTTTTCCTTCAGCTGCTCAACCACGTTGACAACAACGCTGGCAGGAATGGCAAAGGAAAGACCAATTGAGCCACCACTACGAGTAAAAATCTGCGAATTCACACCTACGACTTCTCCATCTAGATTAAACAACGGCCCACCAGAGTTGCCGGGATTAATGGCGACATCTGTCTGGATGAATGGCACGTAATTATCATTTTCCTTGGTCGGTAAACTGCGCCCCTTGGCGCTGACAATACCCGCCGTAACCGAATAGTCCAGACCAAAGGGCGAGCCAATGGCCAATACCCATTCACCGACGTCCAGCTCACCGGCTTTGCCAAGTTTAAGCACCGGCAATCCTCTGGCATCAACCTTCAGCAAAGCCAGGTCAGAGCGAGGGTCCGTGCCTATAACCTCGGCATCAAACTCCCTGCGGTCACTGAATCTTACTACCACCTTATCGGCACCCTCCACCACGTGATTGTTGGTGACGATGTAGCCATCGCTAGATATAACAAAGCCCGACCCCATGCCCATACGTTGCTGTTGTGCAGGAGGAGCACCTCTTTGCTCAAAAAAGCGGCGTAAGTACTCCGGGATTTCCTGAGTATTGGGGGCAGATTGTGCTGCGCGCTTGGCGTTGTACTCAACGACAATTTTGACAACCGCTGGTGAGCTGTCTTTTACGATCTGGGTAAAGTTGGGAAGCTGGGCAGCAGCGTTAACAGCGGCTGCCATTAATGCAGTGGCAATGACCAAGGTTGAGTAAAATCGGGCAATTACATTCATATATACAGTCCAATAAATGTCATGGAAAAGAAAAGAGGGTTACAAAGCGCTGGCGAGTATCGATCCGGGCTTAACGATTTCAAGCAAGGTAGGCTGAAGTGCAGCGTCATCACGATGACGCCAGGCGTGCCATCGCACCACACTTACACCGACACCAAAACCCACAACGGCGCCAATTGCCGCAAGCAAGTCCTGGTCGCCGGACAAAAGCGAAACTGCGGACGCAGCTCCAGCCAACATACCGGCCAGAGGCAATATATAAACGATGAATGAACCGCGCAGAATCACCTCCTCAGGAATACTGACACGAACCTGATCATCGATTTCACAGGCCGAGGGCGCAAGTTCACCCGGTAGCACCCTGATATAGCTCCGACTGCCATCGGATATTTTGTTAATCAGACCGTGCCCACACCCTTTCTGAGCCTGGCAACTGCCACAGGTGCTCTGCCGGATAGTTTCTATCCAGAGGCTATCGCTCTCCACGGCAACTACGCGTCCAGTTTCAGTCAACATTTATTGGGGCCATCGAATTGAGTCTGCCACCATTCTAGCGGTATTGAGCGGCACTTCGCCAATAACGGTAACCAGCACGGGCGCCCCAGACATGCTCATACCCCGCGTATAGGACAGAGTGCCACCACGGCGTACCACGCCTTCACCGGGTTTAATCTGGGCAGATAACTTTTCAAGGAACACGGAAAAAACCGCCAGACCATCTGTATAAGTCTGCCGGGACCAGTCCTCCTCGGAACGATCAGTCAGCGTAAAGCCGTCCGGTACCCAGTGCAGGTTCCAGCCCCCGGCGGGCAAGGCATCGGGGTCTTGTATAGGATGGGGATGGATCGCCTCATGGACCGTATTCACGTCCGCTACCGCTGCAACTTCATCGGTAAACGACAAGTCCGCAAACTGGAACTTCTCGAGAATTTTCTGCCCGCGTCCCACAGTCTGAATTTTTAACAGCAGCCCTGTTTTCCGGTCAAGCTCCATGACATAACCATGGCGATACATATCTTTGGGTTGTATCAGGATACGAACAGCTTTACGCCCGGCGATACGCTCACCTTCGCCAACTGAAAATCGATAATGAGTAGATATACCACAGTTACCCGCCTGCAACTGATCGCCCACTTGTAAAAGCTTGTGCCCTGGGTGCACGCAGTGCAGAGGGTGATCAACGCGTACAACCTGAGCGCCCTGTCCGGTTAATTGGGTGAGGCTTTCTGACGCGCTCCCGTTGGCAACTGAATGTGAAACCTGCATCACCTGCATGTCGTCGCCACGTTGAAATGTCACCACGCCGCGATAATTTACCTCGTGGGAACTGCGGGACATTTTGTCCAGCCATTCAAGCGCAACAGGGTCTGCATCGGGACACTTTTGCGCACTGGCCTGAAACGAAAACAATGCCAGCAGCAATGCTGTACCTACCGCGGCGAACCGGACTGACACTAAGCTCACTCCGGGGTTACTCCTTGATTTCGCGCACACGCGCAAAGGGTACCAGGCCCTGCGGTGAATTGAGCGCGGCGTGTTCTGCATGTTGCTGCATATACTTTTCCATACGCTGACGAGCCAGCTCTCTATAGGCTGTGCGCGCCGCTGGTTGCAAGTCGGGTCGGCGTTGAGTGCCATAGCTCGCCTGCAGCGGCACCGCACCAAGGCTGTTAATTAGTCCCACAGGCGACGCACCAGCTGCCACCGTATTGCCCGAAGAATAACTGCCAGCATCACCTATCTGGGAAATTTGCTGACCACCGACCACCACGACCGCCGCGACAGAAGCCGCTACCGCAAAACTCGCCATTGGTTTGAAAAAGCGTTGCATCCTGCCACCAGATTGATCCAGCAAAGCCACCGGGGCACTATCCGCCAGTGCATCGCGAACCCTCTGGGAAACATCCATTGAGAGGCCGGTAAATTCCTGAGCACCAAGCGCCGACCTGACAGCATGATAGCGCGTCCAAGTGCCTCGCAATTCCGGATTATCCGCGATGCCACCCATAAGCCTCTGTAACTCGAGCTCATTCGCTTCACCATCCATCAAAGCGGAGAGGGACTCCCGAAGAGTCTCCTGCATTTTCTCACTCATTTTTTCATCCTTCGTGTTTTCACACGCCTCTGGCAATCCCATTACGCCGGGCCAAAAGCCCGCCTAAAAATACTATATTCACGCTCTTTAACGTAATGGACACTAAAACTCGCCGTCCATTTGTTCCTTCACCTGCTTGTCAATGGCTTCCCTGGCCCTAAAAATCCTCGAGCGCACGGTGCCAACAGGGCAATCCATTATTTCTGCGATGTCCTCATAACTCAGACCATCAAATTCACGCAGTGTTACCGCAGTTTTCAAATCATCTGGCAGAGCAGATATCGCCCGCTCTACAACCGCCTTTAACTCGGCGCCAAAAAGGGCATTCTCTGGACTATTGATGTCGCGCAGTGCTGAGCCACCGTCATAATATTCTGCGTCTTCCACCTCAACATCCGAACCTGGAGGGCGCCTGGACCTCGAAACGAGATGATTCTTTGCTGTGTTGATCGCGATTCTATAAAGCCAGGTATAAAAAGCGCTATCGCCCCGAAAGCGCGGTAGTGCCCGGTAGGCTTTGATAAAAGCTTCCTGCGCAACATCCTGAACTTCATCTGCATCGTGTACATAGCGACTAATCAGGCCAAAGATCTTGTGTTGGTACTTCAAAACCAAAAGATCAAACGCCCTCGAATCGCCCTTTTGTACCTTTGCGACAAGCTGTTGATCCGTCTGTGCGGCAGTCATGTCGTGCACCCCTCCCTAGCCCATGACATTAATGCCTTGGTGGTTATCACCCAACTGCTTGAATAGACAGTAAAAAAGTTATTTAGTTCGCCGTAAGTCAATATCAGTGCCTAATAAGAGAGAGATAAGGGAATAAAGTTCCCTTCGATCAGATTTCCTTATATCTTATGACCTCGTATATACTCACATGCAGTATTCTGACCGAGGGCTAAGTCCTTGAGTCACATCATATAATTCACCTCTACAGGCAGCAAGTAATCCCTTTATGTCCGGCCACTATCAACACGATGTTCTGATCATTGGCAGCGGCGCTGCAGGCTTGAGTCTGGCACTGCGCCTGCCCAGTCACTATCGCGTCGCCCTATTAAGTAAAGGTGAGCTCAATCAGGGGTCTACCTACTGGGCACAAGGCGGTATGGCAGCGGTACTGGACACCAGCGACACCATTGCATCCCACGTGGAAGACACTTTGGCGGCCGGCGGCGGTCTTTGCAGCCGGGATGCCGTAGAATTTACCGTTGGCAAGAGCCGACGTTGTGTCGAGTGGCTGGTAGAGCAAGGTGTGGATTTTGATCTTCAGGATGGCCATGGATTTCACTTGACCCAAGAGGGAGGCCACAGTCATCGCCGAATTATCCACGCGGCCGACGCGACCGGCAGAGCGATCTCTGATGTGTTGTCAGAACGGGTAATGGAGACTGCAAATATAGAGGTTTTCACCCACCGGGTTGCTGTCGATCTCGTGGTAAACGAAAGCCGTTGTCAGGGCGCCTATATCCTCAATTGCAAAACAGAAAGCGTTGACCTCTTCCAGGCCAAGGCTGTCATTCTGGCGACGGGCGGAGCAAGTAAAGCCTACCTCTATACCAGTAATCCGGACGGCGCCAGCGGCGACGGGATCGCCATGGCCTGGAGAGCAGGCTGCCGAGTCGCCAATCTGGAGTTCAACCAGTTTCACCCAACCTGCTTGTACCACCCCCAGGCTAAATCATTTTTGATCACAGAGGCCATACGCGGCGAAGGCGGCAAATTGTTGTTGCCCGATGGCAGCCAATTCATGCACCGTTTTGATGAACGCGGCGAACTTGCGCCGCGCGATATTGTTGCCCGCGCGATCGACCATGAAATGAAGCGCTTGGGAAGCGATTGTATATTTCTGGATATTTCACACAAATCACCGGAGTTTCTGGAAGGCCATTTCCCCACAATCAAAGCCAGGTGTCTTGAGCTTGGCATTGATATCACCGCAGAACCCATACCCGTGGTTCCCGCGGCTCATTATACCTGCGGCGGCGTTGTCGTAGATACTGACGGGTGCACAGACGTCGACGGTCTCTACGCTATCGGCGAGACCTCCTGTACCGGGTTGCATGGTGCCAATCGCATGGCAAGTAACTCCCTGCTGGAATGTATTGTGTATGCCGAATCCGCAGCGGCACATATAACGAACACCATCGAGCACGCCCCGCTGCCCGCTACCACTCCATTGTGGGATGAAAGCCAGGTAACTGACTCAGACGAGGACGTGGTTATTTCACATAACTGGGACGAGTTGCGCCGTTTCATGTGGGACTACGTTGGCATAGTACGCACTAATAAACGACTGCAGCGCGCCAGCCATAGAGCCCAGTTGCTGCAGGATGAAATAGCTGAATATTACGGTAACTATAAGGTCAGCACCGATTTGCTGGAACTACGAAACCTGGCAATGGTGGCCCAGTTGATGATAAACAGTGCGATATCGCGCAAGGAAAGTCGCGGACTGCATTATACGCTGGACTATCCAGACCTGCTGCCAGATGCGCTTGATACAACTCTGACCCCCTCCAATTCACCGCTCCAGAGTGAGGCGGCGCCGTAGCCGTTGAAGTGCCTGGGCCCCGGCACTGTCGCCAAACAACAACAGCGCATATCGTCGCTTTGATACGGAGTCTTGCAGGGTGAACTGCACCAGCCATGGCAGACTTACCCAGCCCGGACTCAGCTCAACAGCGCAAAGCCTACCCTCATGGAAAATAAACCACTGACCGTTCCGCCAGCCAATACTTGCGCCGCAAAAGGGCTGGGAAAAAAGAACGATAGTAGCCAATATCGCCAGCGGACACATTGCAATCGCCAACCCGGTGTAGCCTGCGTGAAAGACCAGATAGATCGACAGGCCAACCGCAATGGCGAGGCCAAGGGACACGTTTTTCCAGGTAGCCGAGCGTTCAACCGTTAGCGCGAGTGCTGGAGAATTCCAATATTTGTTTAACAATGCTGGCCATCTCCTCATCCTCAGGCTGCTGGCGACCCAAAAACCAGGCAAACAAATCCGTATCCTCGCACAGCATGAGTTGTTGAAAATGCGCTCGGTCAGCCTCGCTAAGCGACTGGTAACGCCCGTTTACAAATGGCTCAAGCATAAGATCCAGCTCGAGCATGCCTCGCCTGGCTGCCCAGCGCATTCGATTCAGTTCAATATCCGATATCATTCGCAAAAGTTCATGTTGGTGGAACATCCAAAGTGGGCATTATCCCAGAATCTGTGTCCCGGCGCGAAAAAGATGTGCAAGAGAGGTGACACCGCCTATTATTAGCCCCCTCTTTTTGTACATTGAGATCATTATTTTGGACGCTCACTACAGCAAACTGGAACAAGATGGATTACTACTGATCCAGGGTCCCGACTCATTGAATTTCCTGCAGGGGCAAACAACCTGCGACACGAGTAAAATTGATGGTGAACATGCGCTGCTCGGCGCATATTGCAACCCTCAGGGCCGCATGTGCTGCGATTTTCTGTTAGTCGGCATAGGCGAAGACCAGTTCGCACTGCGCATGCGCAAAGACATCATAAGCAGCAGCGCCGCGGTATTTGGCAAATACATTATTTTTTCCAAGGCCACACTCAATAGCGATAACAGCGAATGGCATGTCTTCGCGTTTTGGGGAAAAGATGTGCGCGAAGCTCTGTCGACCATTGTTCCGACAATGCCAGTTGCAAAGCTCGCGGCCGTAACCGAAGACAGCTACACACTCGTACAAATCGATGAAGCGGGCAGCCAGTATGAGTGTTATATCAACGTCAACGCTCCGGCCGATATAGTAGAGAAGTTTCATGCAATAGCGCCCAGGGCCCAAGAAGAACATTGGCATGCGCTGCAGATTAAGGCAGGTATTGGCCGCATTGAAAACAACACCAGTGAAGCGTTTATTCCACAGATGCTGAACTACGACATAACCGGCCACGTCAACTTCAAAAAGGGCTGTTACACCGGGCAGGAAGTTGTCGCACGCATGCACTATCGCGGCAAACCCAAACGAAGAGCCTATGTGGCGTCGCTACCCGGTGCTGAAATAACAGACGCGGGAACAGCACTTTTTAGCGGCGAAAGTGCCCAAAGTGTAGGAAATATTGTCAATAGCGCGCACGATGCCAGCGGCAAGACAATGGTGCTGATCGTGTCAACAGTGCCAGGAATTGAGAATGGGCTGCATCTCGGTGGGCCCAATGGCCAGCAACTGGAAGTGGGGCAATTACCCTATTCTATTGAAAAAGACTGAGCTCGTTGAGTCTGACTGGCTTTATTCAGTGCACCTGTGACAACTCAATCCAGATCAGGCAGAGCCCAATTTATCGGTGTTTCCCCATGATCAAGAAGATACTGGTTGGCCTGAGTAAAGTGTCCACAGCCAAAAAAACCCCGGTAGGAGCTCAAGGGAGAGGGATGTGGCGCCTTGAGAACACAGTGCCGGGAGGTATCAATCATCGCGCCCTTGCGTTGCGCGTAGCCACCCCACAGCATGAAAACAACTCCTTGCCGCTGGCGGTTTATCACGTCAATAACCTTGTCAGTAAATCGCTCCCAGCCTTTACCCTGGTGCGAACCTGCCCGGGCACATTCAACCGATAACACACTATTGAGCAATAAAACCCCCTGTTTGGCCCAGGGAACCAGATATCCATGGTCGGGAATGACAAAACCCACTTCGTCGTGCAGTTCTTTGTAAATATTTTTAAGCGACGGTGGGATTGCCGTTCCGGGTGTTACCGAAAAACACAGACCGTGTGCCTGACCTGCTCCATGATAGGGGTCCTGAGCGAGGATAACGATCTTCACTTCATCCACGGGCGTGTAGGAAAAGGCATTGAATAGTAAATCGTCGGGTGGAAAGATTTGCTTGCCGGATTGTTTTTCAGATTCCAGGAAGGCTGCCAAGGAGGCCATATAGGGTTGTTCAAATTCGCCCTGTAGCTCCTGCAACCAGGTTTCTTCAAGCGCAGAGCTTACCCACGGAGACATCACAACGACGGGGACCTACCCTCTAATTACAGGCCGCGATTAATACAACCTGCTCTGGAGTCGAATTGCTTGGCACCACACGCAGTGGCTCGCTGATCTGTGGTTTTAATCGCTTCCCACGCTGGAACTTGCCGGCATCTTCATT
>JBALVT010000171.1:0-9122 GCA_036961345.1 Halioglobus sp. | reverse complement strand
TCTCTTTTGCGCTGGATAAAAGCAAGGTAGCCATCAAAGTTGAAGTAGGCGATGAAATCGTCGACAGTCCGGAAGCCGCCGGTGAAGCATTGGACATTAACACCATCCAACGCCCCCCCGCACCAGCGCCCATCAACGCAGACGGGCTGGTAGAAGTACCGCTCATTAAACTGGCCTGGGGAAGAAGTGGCGACAAGGGCAATAAAGCCAACGTCGGCATTATCGCTCGCAAGAGCGAATATCTTCCTTATATCTGGGCAGCACTAACCGAAACTGTCATTACCGCTCGCTACGCACACTTCCTTGAAGACACCAGCGCAGGTAATGTAGAGCGCTTCTTAATGCCCGGCAGCAATGCCCTGAATATTTTATTACACAGCGTACTGGGTGGCGGTGGCGTTGCCAGCATCCGCAATGACGCGCAGGGTAAGGGCTACGCCCAACTTCTGCTCGCCTGCCCCATTCCCGTAACGCCTTCAATTGCAGAGAGTGTTTCATGACTGTATTTGCTTCAAAAATTAATACCGCCTCGGATTCCTTCAAACAGAACCGGGCGGAGATGATGGCGCATATTGAAAAGCTACAAATGCTCAATGCGCGCGCCGCGATAATCTCCGAAAAGCGCAAGCCCAGGTTTGAAGCCAGGGGGCAACTGACACCCAGGGAGCGACTGGCAAGGCTACTGGACCCGGGCATGCCTTTTCTGGAAATAGGCAACATTGCCGGCTATCTGCTCGATACCAGCGATCCGGACAAGTCAATTCCCGGCTCCACTGTTATTACGGGCATTGGTTTTATCTCCGGCGTTCGCTGTGTGGTAGTTGTGGATGATAGCGGTATCCAGGCCGGGTCTCTGACCCAAGCTTGCGGCCTTCGAGTTACTCGTGCTGAAGTCATCGCCCTGGAACAAAAGCTCCCCTTTGTCCACCTGGTGGAAAGCGCCGGCGGCGATTTACTCAACTACACCGTGGAAGGGTTTAGCACCTTTGGTGCACTGTTTGGCAATCTTGCCAAACTAAGCAAAGAAGGTATTCCTGTCATCTCTGTGCTGCATGGTTCGTCCACAGCCGGGGGGGCATACATGCCAGGGCTGAGCGATTATGTCGTTGCAGTGAAAGGCAATGGCAAAGCCTTCCTGGCGGGCCCTCCCCTGCTAAAGGCCGCTACAGGGGAAATCGCCACAGAAGAAGAGCTTGGCGGCGCAGAAATGCATGCTACCACTTCGGGACTGGCAGAGTACCTGGCGGAAAATGATGGCCATGGGCTGCAAATTGCCCGTGAAGTGGTATACCGCCTGCAGTGGAACGCCAACTGCATGCCGGCGCCAGCCAAGACCTATCGCGAACCGGTGTACGATCCCGACGAACTGGCAGGCGTAATCCCGTGCGACTACCGCAACCCCTATGACATGCGAGAACTGGTTGCCAGAGTGGTTGACGGCTCCGACTTCCTCGATTTCAAACCGCGCTATGGCGCCGCAACCGTTTGCCTGCAGGCTGAAATATTTGGTCAGGCCTGCGGCATCATTGGCAATAACGGTCCGATCGATCCGCAAGGCGCAAACAAGGCAACACAATTCCTGCAACTGTGCGACCAATCCAACATTCCAATGCTGTTCATGCAAAACACCACCGGCTATATCGTGGGTACAAAATCAGAGCAAGCGGGCATGATCAAACACGGCGCCAAAATGATCCAGGCCGTGCGCAATCTGGATGTTCCGCGTATCACCATGATGACCGGGGCCAGTTTTGGTGCCGGCAATTACGGTATGTGCGGACGCGGCTACGATCCCGACTTTCTCTACACCTTCCCTCAGGCCCGCATGGGCGTAATGGGCGGCGAGCAAGCTGCAAAGACCATGTCGATGGTCGCTCGTGGTAAGGCTGAAGCCATGGGCCAGGAAATTGACGAGACCGCCATAAAAGGTCAGGAAGAGTATCTGGCCAATATTTTCGACAGCCAGTCCAGCGCCTACTACACATCAGGGCATATGCTGGACGACGGTATGATTGACCCCCGGCAAACTCGAAATACTCTGGGTTTCTTACTCGAAACTGTGTGGGAAACACGCAACCGTAAAGTGCGACCCAACAGCTTCGGCATCGCCAGAATGTAATCAACGGATTAGAGAAAATACTATGAGTAATCTTCCAAACACGAAGGCGCTAATTCTGGAACACGACGGTAGCGTGTTAAAAATCTGGTTTAACCGGCCCGAGGCGCGCAATGCCCTTTCTGCGGAAATGGTCGAGGAACTGGATCTGGTACTGGACGCGGTGCGCGATGACCGCAGCATTCGCACGATTGTACTGCGCGGCAAAGGCGGTTTTTTCTGCGCCGGAGGCGATATCAAGGGTTTCAAATCTGGCATGCAGGGCGGCGAGCCGGACCACGTGGAAGTGGCAAAGGGCAATCGATCCTTTGGTGACCTGATGATAAAACTGAATGAGCAACCGCAAGTTGTCATCATTTTAGTTGAAGGTGCCGCCATCGGTGGCGGCCTGGGGTTGGCCTGCGTGGGCGATGTAACAATAGTGACCAAAGAAGCGCGCTTTCGCCTCAGCGAAACCAGCCTTGGGATTCCGCCTGCGCAAATTGCCCCTTTTGTCACAGAGCGGGTCGGCTTAACACAGGCCAGGCGCCTGATGCTAACCGGGGCCCGCTTCAAGGGCGATGAAGCACTGCAATACGGTATCGCCCACATTGTCGCCGACGATAGCGAAGACATTGAAAGCAAATGCCAGGAAGTACTGGAACAGATTTCATTTTGCGCACCCGGTGCCAACGCGGTTACCAAAGGTATTGTGTTTGAAACAATGCGCAAGCCGCGAGCTGAAGCATTGGACTTCGCTGCCAACGGCTTCGCCTCTTGCATGCTGAGCGAAGAAGGCGCAGAAGGCATAAGCGCCTTCGTCGAAAAACGTAAACCCAAATGGGCAACGCAATAGTTTCCAGGAGTTATAAATGACACGCTTTACCAGCATATTAATCGCCAACCGTGGCGAAATTGCCTGCCGGGTTATTCGCTCCGCAAAGGCTTTGGGTTACCGCACTATTGCCGTGTACTCGGAAGCCGACGTTGCAGCGCCCCATGTGCAAATGGCCGACGAAGCGGTTTGCATTGGCCCAGGCCCCGTAAACGAGTCTTACCTTGTCGCGGCAAATATACTCAAAGCAGCGGCGGAAAGTCGCGCCGAGGCGATCCACCCCGGCTACGGCTTTATGAGCGAAAATGCCGAGTTTGCGCAGGCCTGCGAAGATGCTGGTCTGACCTTTATTGGCCCAACTGCTGATTCCATCAACCTCATGGGTAACAAGGCCGAAGCCAAGCGACGTATGATTGCGGCTGGCGTTCCTTGTGTTCCGGGTTATGAAGGCGAAAATCAAACTGACGAGGCGCTCCTGGCCGAAGCACAAAAGATTGACCTTCCGCTGATGGTAAAGGCCGCAGCCGGCGGTGGCGGTCGCGGCATGCGACTGGTGCATGACAACAAGGGCCTGGCTGACGCCATCAAGTTGGCGCGCGCCGAAGCCGCAGCGTCTTTCGGTTCTGGTGAATTGATACTTGAAAAAGCCATTATACGCCCACGCCACGTGGAAGTTCAGGTGTTTGCCGACAGTCAGGGCAATACAGTGCACATGGGCGAGCGTGACTGTTCTGTGCAACGTCGCCACCAGAAGGTCGTCGAAGAAGCGCCCTGCCCCATAATGACTGAAGAATTGCGCGCAAAAATGGGCGCCTCAGCCGTGGAAGCGGCGAAAAACATTCGTTATCGCGGTGCCGGCACTGTTGAATTTTTATTGGATGAAAGCGGCGCGTTCTATTTTCTTGAAATGAATACTCGACTGCAGGTAGAGCATCCAGTAACCGAAATCATCACCGGACTGGACCTGGTAGAGCTACAGATACAAGTAGCACAGGGCGAACCCCTGGGCCTGACCCAGGATGACATCAGCCTCACAGGCCACGCCATAGAGGTTCGACTGTATACGGAAGACCCTGCACAGGACTTTTTGCCAACATCGGGCCCAGTTGATTTATGGGAACCGGCCACCGGCGTCGGTGTCCGTGTCGACAGCGGCATATGCAGTGGTCAGGATATATCTCCCTTTTACGACCCCATGGTTGCAAAAGTGATCGCCGGGGGGCCTACACGAGAAATTGCCAGATTACGTTTGCTCGAAGCATTGAACGAGACCCTTTTATTCGGCACCAAAAACAACAAGGACTTCCTGGTCGCCTGCCTGCAAAAACAGGTCTTTATCGACGGTGCCGCAACCACCGCGTTTATTGCCGAGGAATTTTCCGAAGACGAACTAGCCGATAATATTCCAAGTTTTGCAGACAGCGCCGTTGCCGCTGTACTGGAGTTTTCCCTGGACTTCGAGAGATCACACAGCAGCTCGGTGATGGTGTCGTCCAACCTCAAAAACTGGTCCAGTGCCAGCCCCCTTGTATCGCCGAAAAAATACAGTTTTGGTGAAAGCGAATATTCTCTTTCGGTAACACCCATAGGTGGAGAGCATTACAAGGTCTTTGACAACGAACAATCCGTTGAAATTGAACTTCTGTCCATCGAAGGCAATGCCGCTCATGTCAGAATGAATGATTCACAGCACATAGCACGCTTCCATTCGCCGGAAATTGGTTTACTGTATCTCTCCATAGACGGCCGCAGCGCTTCCTACCGCGATCAGGCCAGATTGGATGGCATGCAGGAACAAAGTGGTGGCGGCGGCAATGTCATCGCACCCATGCACGGTGTGTTACTGGAAATCTTGGTAAGTGCGGGCGACCAGGTCACGCAAGGGCAATCTCTTGCCGTGCTCGAAGCCATGAAAATGCACTATCAGGTTGTGGCTGAAGCAAGCGGTACCGTAGTTGAAGTAATGGCAGAAGCTGGCAAGCAGGTAGCCGCTGATGATCTGCTTATTCAAATTGAAGTCACTGAGACTAAGGACTAACCAAATGGCCCTAAAACTCTGGCATTGTGCTGCGTCTCGCTCCATTCGCCCGCTGTGGACACTCGAAGAAATGGGCCTGGATTACGAATTGGAGGTCATGCAGTTCCCTCCGCGGTTTCTGCGGGAGGGATACACCGAGTTAAACCCCATCGGCACAGTACCCTATTTCACCGATGGCAATACTCAAATGACAGAGTCTGCGGCTATCTGTGAATACCTGGTGAATAAATACGGGCCTACCGACCTGCGCGTTGCGCCGGATGAAGCAGCCTATGGTGACTACCTGAACTGGGTTCACCGCGGCGATGCAACCCTGACATTCCCCCAGACTATCGCTTTGCGCTACACCCACCTGGAACCTGAAGAACGCAAACTGCCCCAGGCAGTAGCAGATTACACGCAGTGGTTTTTCGCCCGCCTCAAGTCAGTAGAGCGTACAATGGGAGAACGTGAGTTCCTGTGCGCTGACCGTTTTACAATAGCGGATGTCTGCGTGGGTATGGCACTGTATCTGGCCGATGCAGTGTTGGACCTTCGCGGTGGCTTTAAGCCCAATACGGATGCCTACTACGAACGCTTAAAGGCCAGACCGGCATTTATTAAAGCGACCACCCTCTAGTCACGCACAAGGTAATCAGATGATCGGCAACGACCGCTATCCCAAGCTCTTCTCCCCTTTGGACCTGGGTTTCACGCAAATTAAAAATCGCGCCATTATGGGGTCTATGCACACTGGGCTGGAGGAGTCCGAGAACGGATTTGAGCGCATGGCCGCGTATTTTTCCGAGCGAGCGCGCGGCGGTGTGGGCATGATTATTACCGGTGGCATTTCACCCAACATGGAAGGTGGCACCGGTTCCAAACTGTCTACCTCCGCCGAGGCAGCCCAACACCGAATTGTAACCGAGGCTGTTCACGAGGCGGCACCAGATGTAAAAATTTGCATGCAAATTCTGCACTCGGGCCCGATCGCCTACTGGGATAAATGCGTGGCACCCTCGGCTGTTAAATCCCGTATATCGCCTATTATACCTACTGCGCTGGATGCTGATGGCATTGAGGGACAGCTCGCAGACTTTGCCAACTGTGCAGCCAAAGCACGCGAAGCCGGCTATGACGGTGTTGAAATCATAGGTTCAGCTGGTTATCTCCTGAGCGCCTTCTTAGTTGAAAAAACCAATCGAAGAACCGATGAATGGGGCGGTAGCTACGAAAATCGCATGCGTTTTCCCATCGAAGTCGTCAGGCGGATACGCGCAGCCGTTGGCGAAGATTTCATAGTGATTTTCCGCATAGCAGCCATGGATATGCTCGATGGGGGCATGTCCTGGGATGAGGTTGTACTGCTGGGTAAAAACATCGAGAAAGCCGGCGCCAACATCATCAGCACACATTTCACCTGGCACGAGGCTTCAGTGCCCACTATTTCTACCCGCGTGCCCAGAGCGGCATTCACAGGAGTCACCGGGCGCCTGCGCAAAGAACTGAGCATCCCCACCATTACCAGCAACCGCATTAACATGCCGGCTGTGGCAGAGCAGGTGTTGGTTGATGGTGACGCTGACCTGGTGTCAATGGCGCGACCAATGCTAGCCGACGCCGACCTGGTGTTAAAGGCACTGGAGGGGCGCGAAGACGAAATTAATACCTGTATCGCGTGCAACCAGGCCTGCCTGGACCACTCCTTTACCGGAAAAGAAGTTAGCTGCCTGGTAAACCCACGCGCCTGTCACGAAACCACTTTAAATTATGAAAAAACCACAGCGGCCAAAAACATCGCCGTGGTTGGCGCCGGGCCAGCGGGCCTCGCCTACGCTCACATAGCCGCTGAACGGGGCCACAACGTTACTCTGTATGATTCTGCTAGCGAAATTGGTGGCCAGTTCAACCTCGCAAAACGCGTACCGGGCAAGGAAGAGTTCGAGGAAACAATCCGGTTCTTCAATCGCATGATTGAACTACACGATATTGATTTGCAACTAAACACGCTGGTGAGCGCGGATATGCTTAAAAGTGGAGGGTTTGACGAAGTGATCATTGCCTCGGGCGTTGCACCGCGCACGCCCGATATCGAAGGGATAAAGCACGACAAAGTAATCAGTTATATCGATGCGATCAAGGGCACACGGCCTGTGGGCAAAAAAGTTGCAATTATCGGCGCCGGAGGCATCGGTTTCGATGTGGCAGAACTGATTCTTCACAAGGGAACCTCCGCCGCTTTGGATATTGACGTATTTGCCAAAGAATGGGGAATAGATTTCGAAAATCACCCGCGGGGTGGTGTTACGGGTGTAGTGCCGGAAGTCGCGAAAAACGACAGGGAAGTTTACCTACTGCAGCGCAAGGCCACCCCAGTGGGCCGCGGAATGGGAAAAACCACAGGTTGGACCCACAAAATATCGCTGGCGCGTAGAGACGTCAAAATGATAAACGGCGTTGATTATCAGAGAATTGATGATGAGGGTTTGCATCTGCTGGTTAACAATCAACCGGAGTTACTCGATGTTGATACGATCATTCTCTGCGCAGGCCAACTACCCCTGCGCACACTCTATGATGAACTGGAAGGCAGTGGCATGAGTGTCACCTTGGTTGGTGGCGCCTATGAAGCGGCGGAGCTTGATGCCAAAGCCGCGATTAATCAGTCGTGTTATCTGGCTGCCGCAGTTTAAGCCGGAGACCTCACCGCCAGGAGCATACAAACCGGGCCAAAGTGTAGGTCGGCGGCAACCGCCGGCGTCCGGCACTGCTGGATTTGGCCCCAGTGAACGCGGCGAGCGTGGGCACATTCACTTCAATTGATTTAACCACCTGGTTGTTGCCGTAGACCTGCTGACTTCTGGGTGCGGTATAGGTGCGTTGAAGCTTGCTGCTGTCCCCCAGCTGTAGCCCGCAGTGCAGCAGAGAAAGCTTTCCTGAACCCGCATGGGCCGAAGTGGCCAAGACGGACATCAGTACAGCTAGTGCAAAAAGTTTCATATGTTCACCCCGGTAATCCTGCCGTCATAGGGCACTAGCCCCTTAGACCGTTGACTTTGCGTCCCTAGCTTTCGATAGGTTTGCCTTTCTACGGAAATCTACAGCCCTGACTGTACTCCATAGTCGGAACATTATTCAATAAAAGCGTATATATACTTTTCACAAATAACCAAATGTTATTTCTTGATATGTGATTTTGGCATAACTCTACGCTCGGAATTGCGGCTAATACTTCTAACCAAAGCATATATTCGTGTCGTGTTGGGGGATCACGAGGTTTCCAATTCTGACAAAACAGGTGAGTCAAAAAATAGGCTGTATGTCGCTATAACGTAGGTAAGGTTCAGTACAGATTTCGTTCTTCCTGATACTCAAATTGAAAAATGTACATACCCGAATGGAAAAAAGTCTACAAGGTGCTGCGGTCGGCCATAACTTCTACCGCGCTCCAATTTTTCGTAGAGCTCGGCATTTGGCGAATTGCCGAATTAGCCTTCCCTTTCAACCTAAGAGTATATTTATTCACCCGTTTACCCGCCGACGATACCTTCGTGAGATATGAAAAATAGTTGTATTTTGTCCCAAATCTACTATAAAAATAGGTAGAAGGAGAGTTTAAAAATTCGCAGTCACTGCCTTTATGGTGCGACAATTCAGACGACACCCGTAACTAATCGTGAAATAACCTAAGTGGAGCGGCTTTCGTGAAGAATCTGAGCAATTTTGTGCGTCAAAGTGACTTTGGGTTGCTTGCTACATTTGCTTTTCTAATCTTCGGGATTTTCTTGAGTAGCCCTACCTTCGCGCAATGCGAAGTATGGGAAATCATCGAAATGGTTGACGACGACGACGATCGCGCCGATATTCGGGATGCATGTGGATACAAGGTTAGTGATGCTCCAAATTGCAGTGCATCAAGTGTCTATCGTCTGTACTGGAAAGACTACCTGAAAGAGGACGAAATAATTGCGCGCTGCAGTGGCGAGGGCAGTAGTAGCGATAGCCCACACAGTGGGGGTAGCAATAACGGGAGCGGCGGTGGAAATTACACGAGTGTCTGCGCCACAAATGCTGGCACATGTCCAATGATGGTTAGGATGCCAAAAGGTCAGGTTTGCAACTGCAATGGGATCCACCCTGGGATTACGAGATAAATCACATACATGGATGCACAG